>JAKABE010000052.1 GCA_021801945.1 Acidobacteriota bacterium | reverse complement strand
TTGGCGGGCATTGCTCTTGCTGTAGCTGCGGGAACGGCCCGTGGAGAAAAGCCGCTCAAGGATTACAGCTTTATCCGGGGCGTGAACTTTGGCATGTATGGCGGTCAGGCCACAATTGAGAGAGATCTGGGCTATGCAAAGCGGATCGGCCTGAACAGCACGCGGATCTGGCTGAGCTATAAGGCTTATGAGAATGACCCTCAGGGGTACATTGCGCGCCTGCAGAACTACATCCGTATTTCTCGTCAGTTGGGTTTCACCACGATGCCCATTTTGTTCAATGGGAATACCCTCGATCCCAACACCCTGCAGCCGGCGTTTCACAAAGAAGGCGATGCCTACGTGAAAGCGATCGTGGACGCGGTGAAGAATGAGCCCGGCCTGCTCATGTGGGACATCATGAACGAACCGCTCTGGAACGACTACTACAACAAGGCGACCGGCACCGAGAAGCAGCAGCACGCGGCCCAGATCATCGAATTTGAGCGCTACTACCTGAAATACGTGCGCAAGGTCGACGGGGTGAATGCAGAGACGATCGGAACTGTATTCCCGAAAAATATGGCCGCCACGGCAGACCTCGTGGATGTGCTCAGCTTCCACAACTACACGCCCACCCGGGCCTCGGTGGAAGACGATTACAAGACCGCGGAAGCGATTTCGAATAGATACGGGAAACCCATTCTCCTCACCGAGACGGCGTGCATTGCGCGCGCGAACCCCTATGACGAGGTGATCCAGATCGCTGAGGAGCACAAGACGGGCTGGTACGTGTTCAACCTGATGATCGGAGGGTATTGGGGCGAGATTCACGGGATTTTCTATCCCGACGGAACGGTGCGCGATCCTTCCATCATTGCAGCGATCATGGGGTTCTATAGAAACCGTAATCTGAAGACGATTGTCAGGGCGAACCCGAACAGGGAGGGCCAGGCGGAAAAAGCCGTCGAAGAGATTCAGCAGGCGCTCGACGCGGACAAGGGCACATTTGGCCGTCCTCCGTCAGCGGAATCGATGAACAAGATTCTCGACGCCGCCGAGTATGCTGCCAACCTTCTCGAAGCGGCACAAATGGTTCCCATGAATGTGCCTCCCACCGCAAAGATTTTGTATTGGCGCAACCTGCCACCCGACAAGCGCGACCGTGCGGCGATTCGCAAATTGGCTTACCAATTGGAGCTCAATTTGAAGAAGGATTGCCAGCTTGAGTAGGGCGATGCGATGATGCCGATGCAATCGGGCAGCTGCGTTCACCGCTATTGGGGAAGGCGCTGCATGGAGTCGGAGCCGTTTACGTCGATTCAAGTCAACCAAGCGATGGCCCTGGCGGGCGGACGTGCCAAAGAGCAGGATGCAGCGTTACTATTCATTAGCTGAGTGGCAAGGTCAACTTCAAGGAAATGGAGCAGCGTGTGAGCGATATGAGTTCAGAGGAAAAGCAACCGGTTTCGCATTTGGACGTATCAGAGAATGGGACCGCGGGCCAGGCCGTCGACCGGCGGCGCTTTCTGCAGTATGCGGCAGGCGTGGGAGCAATGGCGGGCCTCGGCAGAAGCGCCTTTGGCCAAGCGGAGAACGAGACACCCGCCTCGCCCCAATCCGACCACAAGGCTGGACCGGTTGACTCGCGTTTGCCCGACAGCACCGAGTATGCCGTGTGGGAACAGCCGCTTAGATTCTCGAAGACCTATTATGTAGACAATCAGTCTCAGAGAGCCGACGACAACGGGCCGGGAACCAAATCACGTCCATTCCGCACCGTGAATAAGGCCGCTCAGGTTCTGCAGCCGGGCGAGCGGGTGGTCATCGCCTCAGGCACCTACCGCGAGTGCATTCACCCGGCGCGCGGCGGTACGGGGCCGGGTCAGATGATCAGCTACGAGGCCGAGCCGGGAGCGAAGGTCTACATCAAAGGCTCTGAGGTCCTGAAAGACGGATGGGAGAAGGTAACCCTTCCGGTGGGCCACCCTTTCGGCCGGCCCCGGTCTGGTGCGAGCGAGGGTGAAGTTACCGTATGGCGGCACGAGTTGACCGGCACAATGTTCCCTGATGCCTACCAGCCCTTCGCGCTGGCCAGCGTGGCTGGGAACTGGGAGTGGCTGGATCCGAGGACTGTGGACATGGGTCCGTATTTCCGCCGGCGCGGGCTGGTATTTGTGGACGGCAAGCCGCTGGAACCGATGGAGCAGCTTTACGAACTGGCAATGCCACATCTGCAACCCAATCCCGTGTTTGACAAACCACCTGCACCGCACAACGGCCTGCCTCCGCGGCGGCGCCCTGGTCCGCTGATGCAGGAGATCGGCGGGTCGCCGGATGCGCGGTTCTATGTGGATAACTCAGGAACCGCGATTTATATCCGTCTGGCCAGCGGCACACCCGCCGACCATTTCATCGAAATCACTACCCGCAACCAAACCCTCGTGCCTTCGCAAACCGGGTTGGGCTTCATCCGGATCAAGGGACTCGCCTTCCAGCATGTTGGCAACGAGTATCCGTTCCCGCAGTACGGCATGATCTCCACCGCCGGCGGCAATCACTGGATTATCGAAGACAACACTGTCGAATGGGCAAACGGTGTCGGCCTGTCCATCGGAAGGGACGGAGACAGCGGCACCGCCCAGCAGGCCGGCACCTCTCAGATTCTCCGCCGCAACACAATTCGCTACTGCGGCGTTGAGGGGATCGGCGGCATGGGAACGGTGGACACCCTCGTCGAGGACAATCTCATCGAATGGTGCGGATGGGCAGACGCCGAACGCGGCTGGGAGGCCGCGGGCGCAAAGTTCCACTTCGGCCACAATCTGCTCTTCCGGCGCAACGTGGTCCGCCATATCCGCCACGCCAACGGAATCTGGCTCGACAGCGACAACAGGAACTGCCGCATCACCTCCAACATATTTGCCGACGTCGTAACTGTGAGCGCCGGGGTGCACATGGAAATGAACTTGGTGCGCAACCAGATCGACAACAACATCATCTGGAACGTGCGGAACGCCGAGCCAGGCACGCCCGGCCAGCGGGGATGCGCGGGATCGGGCATCTTCATCAACGCCACCGATCATCTGATCATTGCGCAAAACTTGATCGGCCGCTGTGACAACTCGGGCATTTTCGCCATTACCCGCCCGGACCGGGCTCACAGCGGAACCGATACGGGGAACAATATCGACAACAACATCTTTGCCAAGTGCGACAAGTCGGCCATCGTCTTCCTGAACCAGAATAACCAGGACGACGGGAACCTTTATGTCTCGATGCCAAACAACTTTCTGGGGCTCTTCACGGGCGACCAAAAGCAATGGCTGGACTTGGCGTCCTGGCGCAAGACATACGGCTGGGATATTAACGGAGCGATGGGCGAAATGGAAATCGACTTTGATCCTGACCGCCTGGAGCTGACGTTAAGCAGCAGCCAGCCGTTCCCCAAGGTAACCGTATACGATCACATTGACCATGACATCCTGGGCAGGTTGACAGGAGAAACCAGAGCGCCCGGCCCACTGGCAGACCCTGGAGTCAAGCGCGTTTGGAAGGTTGACCCGAGGTCCGTGGCTTAGGGCGCTGAAGGCATGAAACCGTTACGAGGCTTTGTGGCTCCCAGACTTCGAATCATGCCAGGAGGCGTCCCGGCACCTCCTGGCATTCAGCATCAAACGGTCAAAGAGTGTTGTCTGCCAAAGACTCAAAGCTCTTGAGCCATGCGGGTAACGCAAGGCGATATCCGTTGAAGTGACAATCTTTGCCCACGGTTCTTCCTGACACCTTTTATCGATGAGCGGCGCTGCACCGATAAAATGGCGCAGGCCGGAATACGGTATTTTTCCAGGAACGCTGGAGCGGCTTTAACTATGAATGGAAATCATCCATCCCATGCGGGATTCACTCGTAGAGGACTCTTCACCTTGATCGCGATGGGCGCGTTTGCAGCCGGATCTGGCTATGCGCAGATCCCGGGTCAAGCGCGTCCACTCGTGCCTCCGATCGCCGCGCAGCAAACCGCAAGCGGGCTTCATGCTACCGTTGGCCGCGAGACCGTCGATATCACCGTCTGTACCGATTCGGTCATTCACGTTGTCACGACCCCAGATGGAGTGCCGGACACCTCTCCCAAGCCCTGGATGCTCGCTCCGTCGCAGTCGTGCCCTGGCGCAAAGTTTCAGTACGCAAACGATGGAAGGACGGCGTCGCTGACGACCGCATCGCTGCGCGTGGAGTTCTCGCTCCGGGCCGGCAACGCGGTCTTTGAGAAGGCGGATGGCACGCGGTTGATCGGCGAAGGCGACGCGGTTCCTCGCACCTACCGGCCGGAAGAGATCAACGGCAAGACCTATTATCACGTGACCGACCGCTTCTCTCCCGACGCCACGGAAGCCATGTATGGCCTCGGCCAGCATCAAAGCGGCCTGTTCAACTATCGCGGCGCCACCGTCGAACTGGCGCAGAACAATACCGACTCCGCCATCCCGCTGCTGCTCTCCACCAAAGGCTACGCCATCCTCTGGAACACCGCCTCGCTCACCTACGTTGACAATCGCTTTCCGCTGGTTCTCGCCTTCCGATCGCTGGCGTGCCGCTCCATCGACTATTACTTCATCTATGGCCCCGGTTTCGACAGCATCTTGCATCAATACCGCGACATGACCGGCCACACGCCCATGCTGCCCCAATGGGCCTACGGTTACTTCCAGTCGAAGGATCGTTACACCTCGCTCAACCAGATCATCAGCATCGCCAGCCGCTACCGCGCCGATCGCATCCCACTGGACGTGATGGTGCAGGACTGGTTCTGGTGGAAGCACGAGGGCGATCCCATCTTCAACTCCAATTATCACGACGTTCCCGCCAGCCTCAAAAAGCTCCACCAGATGCACGTTCACGCCATGATCTCCGTCTGGGGCTTGATGAGTCCGGAGGCGGAAGACTACAAGATCATGGTCGCGCATCACTGGGACATACCCGGCACGCACGTCTATGACCCCACTAACCCCGCAGCACGCGATTTTTACTGGAAGAATCTGGTTGGTCCCCTGTTCGCCCAAGGGTGGGACGCTTTCTGGCTCGACAGCGCCGAACCGGAGGAATACTGGCCGCACGGCGGCGACGCCATCTTGAAGAGCAAGCCCCTCTACATCGGTCCCGGCGCCGAATACACGAATATCTTCCCCTTCATGCACACGCTCGGCGTGCAGGATCACTGGAAGGCTACGACCCAGAGCAAGCGCGTCTTCTTACTCACCCGCTCGGCTTTTATCGGCCAGCAGCGCGTGGGCGCGGCGGTCTGGTCCGGTGACGTGTACAGCACCTGGTGGGGCCTGCAACACCAGGTGCGCGCCGGTCTCAACTTCATGCTCTCCGGCTATCCTTATTGGACCACCGATATCGGCGGCTACTGGCCGGCCATCGCGGGCCGCATTCAAGCTCCCGGCTATCAGCAACTCTACGCCCGCTGGCTCGAATATGGCACGTTTTGTCCCATCTTCCGCAGCCACGGACACCGCCCGGCGAACGAGTTCTGGACTTATCCAAAGGTCGAATCGATCCTGGTGAAGTACGACAAGCTGCGCTATCGACTGATGCCCTACATTTACTCGCTGGCCTGGAAGGTGACCAACGACGACTACACCATCATGCGGCCGCTGGTGATGGACTTCCGCTCCGATCCCCGGACATGGAACATCGGCGACCAGTTCATGTTCGGTCCAGCGCTCTTGGTTGCTCCGGTCCTGGAGCAAGACGCAACCAGCCGCGAGGTCTACCTGCCGCAAAGCCCCGTCTGGTACAACTTCTGGAGCGGCCAAGCGATGAAGGGCGAACGAAAGCTCGACGCGGATGCGCCACTCGACCGCATTCCGCTTTTTGTGCGCGCGGGATCGATCATCCCCATGGGACCGGAGATTCAATACGCCGAGCAGGATCCAGCAGGACCGATCGAGCTGCGGATCTATCCCGGCGCCAATGGATCTTTCGACCTTTACCAGGACTCGGGCGACGGATACGCCTACCAGAAGGGTGAGCACTCCATCATACACATCCGCTGGGATAACTCGACCTCGACGCTGACGATTGGCGCGCGCCAGGGCTCCTATCCCGGTATGCCCACAGCCATGCAGTTTCACGTTGTGCTCGTCCGGAATGGTCATGGCGCGGGTGAAGGAGTGACGGCCATGCCCGATCAGACCGTCCACTACAACGGCGAAGAAGCATCGGTGAAAGTGCAGCCCTGAAATAATCGTTGCGCGACGTATCGGAGCGGTATGTTCAACCACGGCTGCGATGCAGGAACGACGACATTTAGTGCTGGGCCAGCTGACTGGCTATTCCCTATTCCCTGCCCTTTTTGCGGATCTCGATGTTTAAGCGCTTGATCTTCTGGTTGAGCGTCGAGAGCGGGATATGGAACTGCTCGGCGGCATCGGTCTGGTTCCAGTTGCATCGCTCCAGTTTCTCGATGATGATGCGCCGCTCGAACATCTCCGTGATGTCGAAGAGCGAGGAGTTGGGATTGTGTTCCAAAAGCACATCCTGGAAGCTGCGGCCGGTGATGTGGCCGGGCAAGAGCTCGGAGCCGATGACCGGCCCTGAAGAAAGAACGACACCGCGCTCAATGGCGTTTTCCAGTTCGCGCACATTGCCCGGCCAATCGTAGTCCATCAGCGCGCGCAGCGCATCGGCCGAAAGCTTGCGCAGCGCCAGGCCATTCTCGCTCGCGTAAAGTTCAAGGAAATGCTGGGCGAGCAAAGGGATGTCCTCGCGGCGGGCGCGCAGGGGAGGCAGCTCAACGACGATGACATTGAGCCGGTAGAAGAGGTCTTCGCGGAAACGGCCCTCGCGGACCTCTTTTTGCAAATCGACGTTGGTGGCGGCCAGGATGCGGACATCCACCTGAATCTCCTGAATGCCGCCCAGGTGCATAAAGCGGCGGTCCTGAAGGACACGCAAAATCTTGGCCTGCGTCTCCAGACTCATGGTGGCGATCTCATCGAGGAAGAGCGTGCCGCCGTGCGCGACTTCGAAGAGTCCCTTTTTAGAGGCGATGGCCGAGGTGAATGCGCCCTTGACGTGGCCGAAGAGCGTGGATTCGAGCAACTCCGGCGGCATGGATCCGGTGTTGATGGGTACGAAAGGCTTGTCACGCCGCGGTGAGTTGGCGTGGATGGCCTTGGCGATGAGCTCCTTGCCGGTGCCGCTCTCGCCCTGGATGAGAACCGTCGAGCGGCTAGGCGCCACCTGAGCGACGAGATCGAAGACCTTGAGCATGATCTCGCTCTTGCCCACGATGTTGGAGAAGTTGTAGCGCTGCTTGAGGGTCCGCTTGAGCTGGAGGTTCTCCTCTTCGGCGCGGCAGCGAGCAATGGCGGAGCGAATGTCTGCCAGCAGCTTCTCGTTGTCCCACGGCTTCTGGATAAAGTTCTCCGCTCCGGCGCGAATGGAATCGACCACGTTATCCACCGTGCCGTAGGCGGTGATCATGATGACCGGCAGGCCGGGTTGGCTCTCTTTGACGCGGGGCAGCAGATCCAAGCCGCTCTGGCCAGGCAATGCAAGGTCGAGCAGAACCAGATCAAAGCTCCCGCCATCGAGCAAGTGCAGGCCATCCTCGCCGTTAGAGGCTGTAGTGACTTGATAGCCTTCAAGCGAGAGCAGCACCTCCAACGATTCGCGGATGCCGGCTTCGTCGTCGATGACCAGAATGGCGCCAGTCCTGGAATTGCCGTTGTCTGCGGGCGCGGCGGAATCGTTCAAGGAAAGTTCAACCTCAG
Source organism: Acidobacteriota bacterium (assembly GCA_021801945.1). Next base: position 5,156 of record JAKABE010000052.1, on the reverse strand, counting down.
GCATGAACAGCATTCCTCATCAGGGGAAATTCGAGATGAAACGTCGTGCCGGCGCCCACGGCGCTCTCGACGTGAACCTTGCCGGCGTGCTCCTGAATGATGCCGTAGGAAACGGCGAGGCACAACCAGATGCCGCGTCTTTCGCCGGGCTTGGAGGCGGTCTTGGTGGTGAAAAACGGGTCGTAGATGCGCTTGAGATGCTCGGGAGCAATTCCGTCTCCGGAGTCGGCAACCAGCGCGGAAATATGGCTATTCTCCCCACTGATCAACGTGGCGATACGCAGACGTCCGCCGCCCGGCATGGCTTCCTTGGCGTTCAAAAGCAGGTTCAGGAAGACCTGTTGCAACTTGCCGGGGTTGCCCTGAATGGCTGGCAGTTCCTCCGCAAGGTCGAGATCGACGACGACTTGCGCGGTCTTGAACTGATGTTCGAGCAGAGAAAGCGTGTCACGGATGACCTGGTTGAGATCGGTGGAGCGGAACTCGGTCGGCGAGGTACGGGAGAAGTTGAGAAGGCCGTTGGCGATCTCCGCGGCGCGGAAGCTCTGCTGGTTGATCTTGTCGAGCACCGGACCCAGACGCGCATCGCCGCGCAGTTGCTTGGAGAGCATCTGCGCATAGGAAGAGATAACGGCCAGTGGCGTGTTGATCTCATGAGCTACTCCGGCCGCCAGCAGGCCGATGGAGCTGAGTTTGTCGGCCTGCGCAAGCTGGGACTCAAGCGTGACGCGCTCGGTGATGTCGTCCACCAGAACGATGCGGCCCAGGGGAACAAAGTCGCGGGAGAGGAGCGGCGCCACGGCGATGTTCACGGTGCGCGGCTCGCCGGCGCGCGTGGTGAGCCTGAACTTGTAGAGGTTGTGAACCCCCTGCTCGTTGCGGAAGGCATCCAAGGCCTCGACAAACTCCGATGGAAAGACGGAGCGCAATTCCTGGCCAATGGCCTCGGCCCGACTGAGCGCGTACATGGCCTCCATCTGCGTATTCCAGCTTTCGATGTGACCCTCAAGATCGACGGCCAGAATGCCTACATTGATTGATTCGACGATGTTCTCGTTGAACTCCTTGAGGCGCTCGAACTCGTTCACCTTTTCTTCTAGGCGGGCGTAGAGGCTCGCGTTCTGGAGAGCGATGCCGATATAACTGGCCAAAGATTCAAGCAGCTCCACGTCTTCACTCGACAGAAAGTCGCCGCCCAGCGTCCGGCCCAGGCCGATGACGGCGATGGTGCGACTGGCAGGCCGACCGTTTCCTTGCTTGTTCATGGCTACGCGGCAAGGAAGATAGTAATTGAGGTCCAACCGGGCCGCGGTGCGCTGCTGCGCTTGGGGCAGGTGCAGAACCTGCTGCGCATTTTCAAAAAAGATGTGCGAGTGATCCTGGGCGCGGTCGAAGTCAAGAAAACCTAGTTCGAGTGCCTCTGGACTGGGTTGGTTGTGATTTTTCCGGTCGGGGACAACGTTGACTTCAGCGGGCAGTCCATGCGAGGCGGCTAGGCTCAGCCGCCCGGAGTCGTCAGCCAGGAAAACCGCTACGCGCGCCACCAGCAACGTGCGCGGCAACTGGTGGACGATGGATTCGAGCAGGGCCTTGAGATCGGTCTCCGAACTGAGTCCGCGACCAAATTCGACCAGAGCCTGGCGGTAGTCGTAGCGATGTCGGTCGAAGGCGCGATCCACCCAGCTCTGCACCTTGCGCTTCAACGGCTCGAAGAGGGCCGCCGTGGCCAGGATGATCAGGACCAATCCCCCCAGGCGTACCGTTTGCGGCATCCCGTTGTGAACCACCAGAGTGATCAGCGCGAAGATGCCGAAGTACGCCCCCAGCAGCAGGCCGGTCGCCAGCGTGTAGGCCACTCCGCGCTTGAAGATCAGATCGGTATCCATCAGCCGGTAGCGGACGATGGCCCAACTGAAGGTGAGCGGCAAAAAAACCAGCGACAAGCCGGCGAGGTCGTAAAGCACCCGCGGCGGGTTCAGATCGAGCAAATAAGGAACGGCATACAAAAACGTGAAGGGCAGCACTGCCAGTAGAGTCCCGCGGGTCACCCACTTCAACTGCTGACGTAGAAGCGGCGAGCTGGCTTGGCGATAGCCGAGCACGAAGAACAGCGCCGCCAGAAGGTAAAAAACCGCATCGTAGGCCGTCGAAGTCTGGTCAAGCCGGTGCAGCAGTAGCCCGGTCGCCTGCCAGAAATGGATGGCCCAAATCCACAGGCCGAGAATTCCGGCGCCTGGCGCATAGACCAGCGGAACAAGCCAGCGGCGGCGGAGGTTCTTGAGCCGCTCCTCAGGAAAACTCAGTGCGAAATGCAGGAAAAGGGCAGGCTGCAACACCTCCGCCGACACATTTACCCAGAAGGCCGTCCAATCCAGCCCGTCAAATTTGCCAGTGTAATGGATTACATAGAGAGCAAACGAAATCAGACAGAAGAGATAGAAGTGAGTAGCGCGCGGAGCGCCCCAACGGCGGAACAGGACGTAGAGGCCGATGACGAGGAAGACAAGACCGACGACACGTAGGCCCAGCTCGGGGGTGCGGTCCGAGGGAACGGGAATGACTTTAACCGGCGTATCAAGGGAGATGCCATCGCGGGTGATGCTGTAAAGAACCTGACCGTAGGGACCGGCCCGGTAAAGGGCGCGCTCGAGGCCAGCGACGCGGGCCACGGGAGACCCGTCGACCGCCGTCAACAGATCGTTCTTCTGGATGCCAGCGCGTTGACCAGGCATGTTGGGAAGCACCTTGTCAGCGCGAAGGCCACCCGCCGCTTCCCGCCACCAGACTCCGTCGTCGGGCTGCTGGAAGTGGCGCTCCTGAGCCAGGTTCATCACCGCCAACAGGAAAAGCGCAGCCGTGGCTAAAGCCAGCAGCATGGCCTGCATCCGGTTGAATGGGCTGGTCTCCATGGGGCGAACCTTACATCTCTCCCTTTCTTAGCACGTCGATTGCCATGGAGGAGAAGCGCCCATCACTCCCCGCCTGGACGCGCCAATTCGCAGAGGATAAGCAACATATGGACCTCCGGCCACTGAAAATGTCATCTGTGAACGAAGGGTGAACTTACCCAGACAATGCACCAACCGGACATGCTTTACAGAGAAAAGAATACACCTATGAAAATTGGAAACCTATGAAGAAAGGCAGATCATCGTGCAACTGTTGAAAACTATACGGATGGCAGCCGCTCTTTGAGGGCCAACCTCGGCTCCATAGGCCTTTCCATCTCCGCCAGCCCAGCGGTGGTGGCGTCAACGCTGGCCGTAGGTTGCCTTGGGGCCGTGCTTGCGCAGATAGTGATGCTCGGCGACGTAAGACGGAATTCCCGCTTCCGCCGCGCCCAGCAGGACGCTGCGGAAGGCGAGTCGCGCAATGTACTCCAACACATCAGCGTGTTCGACGGCTTCGGCTGCAGACTTGCCCCAGGCAAAGGGAGCGTGTCCGGCCACCAACACGCCCGGCGTGGCGACGGGATCGAGTCCACCCGTGCGGAAACGCCGCACGATGACCGCCCCGGTATGGCGAACGTAGGCCTCAGCCACCTCCTCGGCGGTGAGGGGCTCGGTGACTGGAATCGGTCCGTGGAAGTAGTCGGCGTGGGTGGTGCCAAGGCAGGGAATGGCCCGGCCAGCCTGCGCCCAAGATGTGGCGAACTCCGAGTGCGTGTGCACGATACCGCCGACTTGGGGAAATTCGCGATAGAGCAGGGTGTGCGTGTCGAGGTCGCTCGAGGGCCGCAGCGAACCCTCAACGAGATGACCTTCGAGATCGGTGACAACCAGATCAGCGGGCGTCAGCGCCGCGTAATCGACCCCGCTTGGCTTGATAACCACTAAAGGGTTGGGACCGGAGCGGTCGATGCCGCTGGCGTTACCGAAGGTATGCGGCGCAAGGCCGCGCCGAGCTATCTCCTGGTTGGCGCGGAGGACTTCGTGACGAAGGGATTCGAGCAGCATAGTGTCTTCTCCAGAGTAAACCCTTGATGTCGGAAGGATCTCAAACGGGGCTTCCAAATCGTGGACGTCCCCCGCGGGGGGGCGCAGGAGTTATGTTCATATCAGAAAATCAATTCGGGCTGGATGCTTCCGCCGTCGGAGGACAACGAAATATGCCGAGCTTTGCCCGCGAGATGTTGCGCGAAATCTACGAACAGCCTCCGGCCCTGCGGCGCACGCTGGCCCTCTATCTCGCTGGCCGACATCTGAGACCGGAGGCAGCGGCCCAGCTTGCCTCCTGGTCGAATCCGGCGGGCGAGGTACTGATCACCGCCAGCGGTTCCAGCCGCCACAGCGGGCTCTACGCCGAAATCCTGCTGGAGGATCTTTGCGGTCTAGCCGTGGATGTGGAGTACGCGAGCGAGTACAGTTGCCGCGGAGGAGTTGACCTGCGCCGTCCGAGCGTAGTGGTGCTCTCGCAGTCGGGGGAAACGAGCGACACGCTGGCCGCCCTCTCCGAAGCGCGCCGCCAGAACCTCAAGACGCTCGCCATCACCAACGCTGCCGACTCCCCGATGGCCAACGAAGCCGATGTCACAATGCTGCTCGCCGCCGGGCCTGAAAAAGCTATCCCCGCCACCAAGAGCTTCACCTGTCAGTTGGCGGCACTCTATGTGCTAGCGCTCTACGAGGGCGTGCGGTTGGGCCGCATGGATTCTGCGGCACTGGCCGCGCGCATCGACGAACTGCTGGCGGTTCCGGCCAAAATTGAAGCTGGGTTCGGCGGATGGCGGAGGCAGGCAGTGGTTCTGGCGGCCAAATACAACACCGCTTCTACGTTTCTCTATCTTGGCAGGGGCATACACTACGCAATTGCCCGTGAGGGTGCCCTCAAGTTGAAGGAAGCCTCTTACGTGCACGCCGAGGGCTGCCCGGCGGGCGAGCTCAAGCATGGCCCTAACGCGCTGGTGGGCGACCGCGTTCCGCTGGTGGCCTTGGCTACGGTGGACCGGACGCTGGAGGCTTCGGTTCTGCGCTACGAGAAGACCGTGCAGTTGCTCCGAGAGTTGAAGGCACAAGGAGCGCGCGTGATCGCATTGGCCAATGCCGGGGACAAAGCGGTCGCTGAGCTGGTGAGCGACTCCGTTTTTATTGAACCGGCCTCCGAATACCTGCTGCCCATCCTGGAAGCCGTGCCCCTCCAACTGTTTGCGTACTTCA
>JAKABE010000051.1 GCA_021801945.1 Acidobacteriota bacterium | reverse complement strand
GAACCGGACGCTGATGGCAATGCTGGCCGCGCGGCTGGAGCCGCTGGGATGCGAGCTGGCGGCAAGCGACGAGTTTGGATTGCCGGCCGAAGCCAAGGAAGCGGCCGCCTTCGCCCTGCTGGCCTGGACGACCTGGCGCCGGCTACCAGGAAATGTGCCTGCGGCTACCGGAGCAAAGCGGCCTGTTGTTCTGGGGCAGGTGATGTATGGGTAAGCGGTTGGTGGGCGTTTTGCTAGCCCTGGCAGTGCTAGCGGGCCTGGTGGGCTGCCGCTCATCCCACCGCGACCCACACACCGTGGTCTTTCTCATCGAAAGCAGTCCGGCGAATCTCGATCCGCGCATTGGAACCGACGCCGCATCGGAGCACATCGACGAGCTTCTTTTCGACGGGTTGGTGACGCATGACGCCAGCTTCCACTTCACGCCCGCGCTGGCCGAAAGCTGGGAACAACCCAAGCCGCTTACCTTGGTGTTCCATCTGCGCAAGGGTGTCCGCTTTTCCGACGGCCAGCCGCTGACTGCACGCGATGTGGTCTGGACCATCGAGTCGATAATCGATCCGGGGCGCAACGGCGCGGTGATCTCTCCCAAGGCCGCGGCCTACGCCTCGGTGGCCTCGGTGGATGCGCCCGGCCCGTGGACCGTGGTCTTCCATTTGAAACATCCCGACAATTTTCTGCTCACCAATCTCTCCACCGGCGCGTTTGGTGTGGTCCCCTACGGCAGCGGGCGCGGATTCTGGCGGCATCCAATCGGAACGGGGCCATTCCGATTCGTGAGCCAGCAGATCGATCAGGACGTGGTGATTGAGCGCAATCCCTACAGTTGGTCGGTAAAGCCGCAAATAGAACGGGTGCGGTTTGCCGTGGTGCCCGACGCGATTACGGAGGCGCTTGAACTCGAAAAGGGATCGGGGGACGTGACCATCAATTCCCTGCCCGCGGATGAGCTGCCGGTGCTGACCAAGCAGCCCAACCTGGTGATCGAAGACCGGCCGGGCACCGAGATCCAATACCTTGCCTTCAACCTGCGCGACCCGATCTTGAAGCATGTGCGCGTGCGGCAGGCGATCGCCTGCGCCATCAACCGCAAACTCATCATTCGCACCCTGCTAGGCGGCTATGCGCGGCCGGCGGTCAGCCTGCTGCCGCCCAGTCACTGGGCCTGGACCGGCGAGGTGGCTCGCTATCCCTATGATCCGGCACGCGCCGAGAGGCTACTGGACGAAGCCGGGTACCCGCCCGGACCGGATGGGGTGCGGTTGCACCTGACCATGAAGATGAGCCAGGACGAGGGCACGCGCCTGCTGGCTGACGTGCTTCAGCAGGAACTGGCCAAGGTGGGAATCGCGCTAACCCTCCGCAGCTATGAGTTCGCTACGTTTTACTCCGACGTGACGCGGGGGGCCTTTCAGATGTACTCGCTGCGCTGGATCGGCGGCAATGAGCAGCCCGATATATTCAGCTACGTATTTTCGACAGCAAGCTTTCCGCCCAATGGCGCCAACCGCAGCCATTACTCGAACCCGCGGCTCGACGCCCTCCTGAACGACGCCGCCCAGAACGAAAACGAGGCGCGGCGCCGGGCCGATTACGTGGAGGCGCAACAGATTCTGGCCCGCGATCTTCCCGCCATCAATCTCTGGTATCTGAACACGATTGTCGTCCACAACCGGCAGTTGACGCATGTTGTTCCCACGCAGTCCGGCAGCTATACTTTTTTGGAAACCGCCCGGCTGGCGCCTTGAGTGGCCGGGGACAAAGTGGACGCAAAGTCGAGCGCGCCCGGGCAACGCAATAACTTGTTGTAAATAGAGCGATTAGTCTAGAACTTGTCGGTACGGTTGCCGCCCAGGGACAGGAAAAATCGAGACCGTCAACCTTTTCGCGCACTGGCTCGTCTACCGAGATAGTGAAAGCGCTTCCAATGATGACCACAGCACAGAGAGCGGAGCAAAGTTCTATGAAGAGCACCCAAAAGACTCGCAAACCGATTTCCACCACCTTCATGCGGCGTTTCCCTGGCGTATGCGCCGGTCAAGGTGCCGCACAGCGCCAGGCGCAAAGCAAGCGCGTTTCGCCGTCGCACGCAATGTGGAGGAGCATTATCGGGTTGCTTGCGCTGGCGCTGGCTGTGACAGTGGCTCATGCCCAGGCCTCGCTGCATTATCTGGGTACCATCTCAGCCATCAACGGAAACACGCTTACCGTAAAGACAGCACAAGGCGACCAGACAGTAATCGTTCCATCCACCGCCCAGTTGATGCGCATTGAGCCGGGACAACTCAGTCTGAGCGCGGCAGTCAACATGACTTTCAGCGAACTAGCCGTTGGAGACCGAGTTCTGGTCAATCTGGACCCCAAGGCTTCGACACCCCAGGCGGTGCGCATCATTGCCATCAAGCACGAGGACGTAGAGAAGCGGCAGGAAGCAGAACGAGAGGATTGGAAATTGCATGGCGTGGGTGGACTGGTGAAGAGCGTTGACCCTACTACTGGCGCCATCGTGATCGAAGAGGGATCGGGCCCAGTCACGAAAGCGCTCACCATCCAAACCACTAAGAACACGGTACTCAAGCGTTACGCACCCGCTTCTGTGAACTATGACTTGGCGCGGCCGGCGCCCATCACCGCCATTCATCCCGGCGATCAGTTGATGGCTCGCGGCCCGCAGAGTGCAAACGGTACAGAAATGACGGCTGAAGAAGTCGTATCAGGTAGCTTCCGCAACATTTCTGGAATCGTCACTTCGCTTGATCCCGCCAATTCGACCATGGTGGTGAAGGATCTGGCGACGAAGAAGCCGGTGACGATCCATGTTCCCGCAGACGTGCAGATGCGCCGGTTGCCCGAACGTATGGCGCAGTTCCTGGCCATGCGATTGAAGAGAGACGGCGGCGCGCAGACTGGCCCAGGCGCATACGCGGGAGCAGCCAGTCGCGGCGGACGCTTCACGCGCGGCGGCGAGGGTCGCATGGGCGAAGGTGGCCAAGGGGAAATGAATCCGGAGCAAGTGCTGAGCCGTGCGCCATCCATCCATCTCAATGATCTGAAGAAAGGCGAAGCCGTCATGCTGGTTTCCACGTCGGGCACATCCGATGTCACCGCCATCACAGTCGTAGCCGGCGTCGAGCCACTGCTTCAGGCACCTGCCAGCCAGGATCTATTGGCAAGCTGGAGCATGAATACCAGTGCCCCCTCCGGAGGGGAAGGCATGGGTGCTGGCGGCGGAACCGACCAGTAACACTTCATCACATTCACAGAAAACTTGATTGGGAATTGCAGGGAGGAAAGATGTACCCAAAATTGCATTCCGTTGTTCGCTTTTTCTTTGCCTCTATTCTTGGTTTTGCCTGCGTGACGGTATACGCGCAGGCCACACCCACAGCCGCCGCTGGACAAAGCTCGTTGCGTGGGCAGGTCACCGACCCCACCGGAGCGCTGATTCCAGGCACTCAGATCACGGTCGCGACAGCAAAGGGAGCGGTGGTCGCCCATCTTGTCGCCGATGCAGTTGGCGGCTATGTGGCGCGAGGCCTGGCGGCGGGCAGCTATGTTATCCAAGCCATCGCCCCAGGTTTTAACCGCTATGTCTCTGCACCCATCCAGGTAGCGGCTGGCCAGACGATGATTGTGGACATCAAGATGGCCATCGCGACCGCGCAGCAACAAGTGCATGTCACCGCAGAGGGCGCGCCAACGATCAGTACCCAAGCTGACCAAAATTCCAACACCGTCGTCCTGCAAGGCAAGCAACTGAATGCGCTGTCAGACGATCCCGACGAGTTGCAGAATGAGTTGCAGGCACTGGCCGGTCCTTCGGCGGGACCAAACGGCGGCCAGATCTACATCAACGGGTTTACTGGCGGCCAGTTGCCGCCCAAATCGGCCATTCGCGAGATTCGCGTCAACCAGAATCCCTTCTCGGCCGAGTTCGATCGCCTGGGCTATGGGCGCATTGAGATTCTCACCAAGCCTGGCACGGGCGCGATCCACGCACGTTTCTTCGTCCAGGGCAACGACGACTCCTTGAATACAGGCAACCCCTTCGTGCCCACGTCACAATTGCCCTCGTATTACAGCGTCATGTACAACGGCACCGTTAGTGGCCCCATCACAAAGAACTCCTCATTCTTTATCACTGCCATGCGGCGCCAGATGCAGAACGACAGCGTTTACTTCCTGAAGTCTGGAGGGCCCGTATTCGATGTCGCGACCAATACCTATTCCTTCGTGCAGCCCCTTTCCGGCGCTCTCTTTAACCCCAACACGTTCACAGTGTTCTCGCCGCGCATCGATTTGCAACTGGGGCAGAATAACACCCTCACCGTGCTTTACCAGCTCTTTCGCTACAACGTGAGCGGTTCCATCGGATCGACCTCGTTGCCCTCGACGTCCGCAACCTCTGACATGACCAACAACTCCATCCAGTTTGACGATACGCAGGTCATCAGCAGCCGCCTCGTAAACGAAACCCGCGGCGAGTTCCGGCGCCGCGCTTCTACCTCGGCTCCGGTGAGCACCGCGCCCTCAATCAGCGTGCCGGGCGCATTCTCCGGCGGCGGCAACTTTGCCCAGTCCATGAACTCCCATGCGGATCACTGGGAGTTGCAGAACTTTACTACATTGACGGCCGGTAATCACGCCATCAAGTTTGGCATGTGGTTGCGAGACAACCGCGAAGCTATCTCCACCAACGGAAACTTCAACGGCAGCTTTACCTTCCCCTCGGTCGCCGCCTTCGTCGCCACGGCCAATGGCGTGGCCCAGGGCAAAACCTTTGCGCAAATCTCGGCGTCATGCACCGAAAAAGCCGGTTGCCTGCCCACCAACCTGACCTACACCACGGGCGCTCAAAAGTTTCAGGGCAACGTCTTCGACGGCTCGCTCTTCTTCCAGGACGACTGGAAGGTCAAGCCCAACCTCACCCTCTCCGGAGGCTTGCGCTGGGAGACGCAAAACCACACCGCCGACCATAGCGACTGGGGTCCACGCTTAGCCGTGGCCTATGCACCGCATCGGGGGGCTAAGAACAACGGGCCAGACAAAACCGTGATTCGCGCCGGTTTCGGCTTCTTCTATGACCGCTTTGAAGTCGGCGACCTGATGAACCTGGAGCAATACAACCGCACGCAGAACAGCCAAAGACAGGTCAGCATCACCAACCCGGCATGCTTCAACGCCAACAGCTTGAGCAATATCAACCTGGCCACGTGCGGCACAGGGACGACCGCAACCCCAAAGATTTACCAGATCTCGCCCAGCTACCATGCCCCCTACTCCGAACAGGCGAGTGTTAGCGTGGCGCGCCAGTTGACGAGAGCCGCTACGCTTACGCTTACCTATCTGCATTCCTTTGGTGTGCACCAGTTGGTCGTGCGCAACTCGAATGCCTTTTTGCCCGGGACCTTCCAATATGGCAGTTCCACGCTGACTGGAGTACGCCCAACTTCCTTTCCGGGCATCGTGCAGCAATACTTTCCCGAGGCGGTGTACAAGCAAAACCAGATCATTGTGAACACCAACGCTCAACTATCGCGTAACTTCTCGGTGATGGGATTCTATAACTGGACTCAGGCCAATTCAGATGGTGGCGATGGGTCGAATCCCTCCAACTCTTACAATCTGAGCCAGGACTACGGCCGCGCCGCCTTCGTCCATCAACAGATGTTGTTTGTGATGGGCACCTATGCTGCGCCGTGGGCCTTGTCCTTCAATCCTTTCTTGGTGGTCCAGTCAGGCAATCCATACAACTTCACCACCACAAATGATCTCACCGGCGATGCCTTCTTTAACGACAGGCCGTCGTTTGCAAGCGCAGCATCCAATCCCGCCGACGTAGTGAGCACCCAATTCGGCACCTTCAATACGGTGCCGCAGCCGGGTGAGACACTCGTGGGACCCAACCTTGGCAACAGCCCGTCCTCGATCGCCTTCAATCTACGCCTCACCCGAGCCTTCGGCGTCGGCCCCAAGGTCGAGGGAGGAGCTGGCGCTCCGCCGCCGGGTGGCTTTTTCGGAGGCCCTGGCGGGGGGCCACACCATGGCGGCGGCCCAGGCGGGCCTTTTATGATGGGTGGCATGCGCCCCGGTGGCGAAAATGTCCCGCGTAAGTACTCTCTGTCCTTCAGCATTCAGGCCTTGAATCTCTTTAACAACATCAATCTAAATACTCCGGTCGGGACCATAAGCACAAATCCCAGCCAGCAGGAGAGTTTTGGCCATTCCACGAACCTCGCGGGGCGCATTTTCTCCACCAGCTCGGCCTCGCGGCGCGTCTTCGTCCAAACCATCTTCCAGTTCTGAAACGCCGCGAGCGACTGCGCTCTGTGCTAGCGAACGGACTCAGACGCCCGCACCGTTTGCGGCCCAAAAGCAAATGCCACGGCTCTTGCCGTGGCATTTGCTCCTCTGCCCTTCAAAACGGCTTGGTATTGTTTATCCGCTTGGGTGCTTCCGGGCAGATCCACCACTTGTGGCATGGTGAGAGGTGGGGTGCGGCCAGCAGCCGAACGCCGGAGCCGGAGACGCGGTGTTCTTTAGCCCAACAGTTTAGCGTAAGGCCGACTTCCGCCGCCCCGCAAACTCCGCAGCATGATTCATAAGTCAATAACACACACGATCGACTAGCTATAGGTGGCACGATAACAACGGATGGTAACTATGATGGGGAAATGCACATATACGGCATGATTTAACAATTCCTAATTGCTTATACCCCTACATACCTTGCGCCAATTGGGCCTCTGGGTTCCGCACCGGAAAATTGGTGGCGCTGCCGTCAACCTTTCGCTTCCCTTCTCCGTCTATCTGAATGAACTTCAATGTTCCACAAACCGGCACGATTGAGACTGCGGAGAGTCACTTATGACGAGAAAGAGACAGATTCACGTTCCGGCTCCGGCGATTTACTTGGCATTGTTAGCTGTGCTCCTGATTGTTACGCCCCTCAATTATGCTCAAGAGCCCGCGCGCATTGTGGGCACTATTACCGCCATTCGCGACAACATACTTACCATGCAGGCGGATAGTGGGCAGGTATTTCAAGTCCAAGTCCCATCGACCGCGGTGCTGAAGCGCATTACTCCCGGGCGGCGGACTCTCGCCGGCGCCGTTACCATCCAGCTTGGCGATTTGGCGAGCGGCGATCGAGCTCTAGTAAGGATCAATCCCGCGGCGCCGGCCGGCACCCTGCAAGCTCTGGCGGTCATCGCTATCAAGCTCACCGATCTCGAAAGAAAGCGCCAACTGGAACGCGCCGAATGGCGCATGCATGGAGTCGGAGGCCTGGTAAGAAGTGTGGATGCGGCAACGGGCGTGATCGTACTCGCCGGCAGGATCGGCAGTGTGGCCGAAACCATTACCGTGCGCATCACTCCCGCTACGATCCTTAAGCGGTACCCACCTGATTCTCTGCGTTTCGATCTGGCACGCCCAGCGCCCATCGGGGCTATCCAAGTAGGCGATGAGTTGATTGCGCGGGGCGATAAGAGCGCCGATGGCACCGAGATAACCGCCTTGGAGGTGGTCTCAGGCAGCTTCAGGAATATCTCGGGCACGATCTCTTCTCTGAACTTGAGTAATTCCACACTCGTGGTAAAGGATCGCGCCACTAAGAAACAGGTCACCATCCACATCCGCCCGGATACCCAGATGCGCAGGCTTCCGGAGCGCGTGGCGCTGATCCTGGCGGCGCGTCTCATGCGTCAAGCGGCGGGTAGGGAGCAAAGCCCTCGGACCGCTGGCGAGGTGGGCGCGCGCTTCCTCATTCATCGCTCACCGCTAATTAGTCTTGCACAGTTGCAGAAAGGCGAGGCCGTCATGCTGGTAGCATCGCGAGGCACATCCGAGGTCGACGCCATCACGCTATTGGCCGGCGTAGGCCCGCTTCTCGATGCTTCAGCGGCCAGCCGCCAAGATTTGCTCTCGAACTGGAGCATGGACACCGGCGTCGGCGGCAGTACCGAATACCCAAAGTAACCACACAGACATTTGCCGGTCGCGATCATGGGCACAGGCTCAGGATTGGAGGACACATGTATCTAATACGGCACTTTCCCATCCATCTTCTTTTTGCCATCGCGCTTGGCCTTGGTGGCGCTGCGGCCCTGGCCCAGAACACACCCGCGCCCTCCGCGGCGCAAGGCACATTGCGCGGGCACGTTGCCGACCCCACCGGCGCATTCATTGCCGGCGCGCAGGTCACCGTAGCCGCCGCACAGGGAACGGCCGTGGCCAACACCACTACAGATGCGATGGGCGGCTATGTGGTGAAGGGGCTAGCCGCAGGCAGCTACGTGGTTGAAGCCGACGCCGAGGGATTTGCGCCCTATGTTTCCAGCCCCATCTCGCTGGAAGCCGGGCAAGTGAAGACCGAGGATATCAAGATGGCCATCGAAGCCGCACAGCAGCAGGTGGAAGTGACCGCGGACGGCGGTCCATCGGTGAGCACCCAGGCCGGCGAAAATGCTAGCGCGATCGTACTCAAGGGGGAAGACCTGCAAGCCCTCTCGGACGACCCCGACGAGCTTCAAAATGAATTGCAGGCCCTGGCTGGCCCTTCAGCCGGGCCCAATGGGGGCCAGATTTACATTGATGGTTTCACCGGCGGCGAACTACCGCCCAAATCGGCGATCCGCGAAATCCGCATCAACCAGAACCCCTTTTCCGCAGAGTTCGACCGGCTCGGCTATGGCCGCATCGAGATCCTCACCAAGCCCGGTTCCGACAAGCTACACGGGCGCGTTTTCATGCAAGGCAACGACGACACATTCAACACCGGCAATCCGTTTACCGCCAACCTGCCCTCGTACTACAGCTTCCAGTACAACGGCACTGTCAGCGGCCCGCTCTCGAAGAATGCGTCGTTTTTCCTGGTCTTCGAGCAGCGCAACAACCAGAACGATAGCGTCTACAGCCTGGCCGACGCCCCGGTCTTCGATGCCACCACCGGCACCTATTCGGCTTTGCCCGTTTCGGGCAGTCTCTTCAATCCCCAAACGCATACGGCGTTCTCGCCGCGCATCGATTTGCAGCTAGGACAAAAGAACACGCTCACCATGCGTTACTTCTACTTTCGCAATAACATCAGCGGCGCCATCGGTTCGACCTCACTGCCAACGCAGTCCTCGACTTCCAACACGACCGCGAACTCCGTGCAGCTCGACGATACGCAGATCATCAACGATCGTCTTGTGAACGAGACCCGCTTTCAATACCGGCGACGCGACTCGTCTTCAACTCCCGTCAGCACCACACCGACGATTGAGGTGCCGCAATCCTTCTCTGGCGGCGGCAACGGAGAACAGTATTCGAACTCGCATTCCGACCATCTGGAGATGCAGAACTTTACCACCTGGGCGGCAGGGGCACAGGCCATCAAGTTTGGCGCCTGGCTGCGTGATAACCGCGAGGCGATCTCCAGCAACGCAAATTTCAACGGCTCCTTCACCTTCCCCTCGGTCGCCGCCTTCGTGGCCACGGCCAACGGCGTGGCCCAGGGCCAGAGCTTCGCGCAAATTGCAGCAGCTTGCCCGCCTGGGCAAAAAGGCGGCTGCCTTCCTACCAATCTCACCTATACCACCGGCGGAGAAAAATTTCAGGCCAATGTCTTTGACGCCGCACTTTTTTTTCAGGACGACTGGAAGGTGAACCGCGACCTGACCCTCTCTGGCGGCCTGCGCTGGGAAACGCAGAACCACACCGCCGACCACAGCGACTGGGCGCCGCGCGTGGCCCTGGCCTACGGGCTGCACGGGCGCAAGAAGAACGCACCTACCAAAACGGTCCTGCGCGCCGGCTTCGGATTCTTCTACGACCGTTTCGGCGTGGGGAACCTGATGAATCTAGAGCGCTATAACGGTGGCCCCAACAGTCAACAACAAGTCACGATTACCAACCCGGCCTGCTTCAACGACACCAGCCTGAGCAATATCAACCTGGCCTCGTGCGGGACGGCAACCAAACCGACATTGGAGATTTACCAGATTTCGCCCAGCTATCGCGCCCCTTACGCCGAGCAGTTTGGAGCCAGTGTGGAACGTCAGTTGACCGGGGCTGCGACGCTGACATTAACCTACCTGCATTCCTTCGGCGTCCACCAGTTGGTAGTGCGCAACTCGAACGCCTTCCTGCCAGGAACCTTCCAATATGGAAGCTCCACCTTGACCGGAGTCCGCCCCGATCCTTCACTGGGCATCGTGCAGCAGTATTATCCCGAAGCGGTCTATAAGCAAAATCAGATCATCATGAACATCAACGCCAGCTTCTCTCGCCGGTTTCGTCTCATGGGGTTTTACAACTGGACGGACGCGAATTCGGATGGCGGAGGCGGATCAAACCCCTCGAACTCCTACAACCTGAGCCAGGACTACGGCCGTGCCTTCTTCGTCCACCGCCAAATGCTCTTTCTGATGGGGAACTATAACGGTCCGTGGGGCCTCACCTTCAATCCATTCCTGGTCGCGCAGCAGGGCGCACCTTTCAACATCACCACCCCCTACGATCTGACCGGCGACGCCTTCTTTAACGACCGTCCCGCCTATGCCACCACGACGTCAAATCCAGCCGACGTCGTTGAAACTTCGCTCGGCAGATTCGACACGGTCCCACAGCCCGGAGAGACTCTGGTGCCCGCCTATATTGGCGACAGCCCATCTGCGGTTACCGTAAACCTGCGCCTCAGCCGCTCCTTTGGCATTGGTCCCAGGGTTGAGGCGGCGGGGGGGCTGCGACCGGGTGGCGGCGGGCCGCGCGGTGGTTTCGTCGGCGGTGGTCCACGCGGCGGCGGACACGGTGGTTTTGGCGGCGGCTTTGGCGGCGGAATGCGCGGCGGAATCGCAAATACAGGACGCAAGTACTCGCTGACCTTCAACGTTCAGGCCCTGAATCTGTTCAATGACATCAACCTTGGCACCCCGGTAGGAAACGTCAGCGCCAAGAGCTTCAACCAATCCACAGGGCTTGCGGGAGGGATCTTCTCCACCACCTCGGCAGCGCGGCGCGTATTCGCTCAAGTAGCATTCGAGTTTTGAAACAATCGCTCACTATACCGAGGGCCGGAGAAGTGCATCCCGGCCCTCGGTCTTATGCGGCAGGACCACAAAGACCTGGTGACGGCAGCTCAGGCAATCCGCCATGGACACAAATTCTTACGCCGAGTGGCTTCCGCTTAACACTTGTCTCCAACCAGAGACGAGTAAAGCTCCTCCCACTCGCCTACCCTAACCTCCATACTGAACTGGCTTGCAATGCGCTGGCGGGCGGTGCGGCCGAGAAGCTGCTGGACAGATGGCGGTTGTTCCATGAGTCCAATCATGGCCTGAGCCAGGGCATACGGATTCCTACACGGAACCACAACGCCCGCTTCGCCCACCAATTCCCGCACACCGCCCGCCTCGGTCGCCACCACCGGCTTTTCCATGGCCATCGCCTCGCCTACGGCCAGCGGCATTCCCTCCCACGCCGAGGCCTGAACAAATGCGTCCGCTGCGTCGAGCAGAGCGGGAACATCGCGGCGCAGCCCGAGCCAGCGAACCGAGTTGGCGATGTTGAGCCGAGCGGCAAGAGCTTGAAGGGCGGATGCGGCGCGCGCGGTTGCCTGGCCCGCGATCCACAGGAGGACATCCTGGCGTACTGCGCGGACCTTTGCAAAGGCAGCAAGAAGATTTGGATAATCCTTGGACGGCGCGACGCGGCCAACCGCCAACCAGATAAAACCACGCTCTGCATTCATGGCCGTGCGTGTCTGCGCGCGGCGAGCCTCGCAGGGTGCGAACTCACCGAGGTCAACGGCGTTCGGAACGACGACGCACTTGTCGTGCGGGACGGCTTTCAGGAGCACGAAACGGCGCGCAACCGCTGCGCTGACCGCCGCGGTGCGCAGGCTGAGTCCGTCGGTCAGGCGGTAGGCGAGCACCCGCAACCGGTTACCTTCATAGATGTTGTGAATCGTGGAGAGAACGGGTGGCAAGGGGGCAAACAACTTTAGGAGCCGAGCCATGATATTGGCGTGAAAACCATGGCTATGCACCAGGCCGGGGCGAAAATCGCGCAGAAAGCAGTGGGCTTGCACGAGGCCGCTCAAAACACTCCCCGGCGTCTTGCGGATTTCAAGGTGAACCACCCTTGCTGCCGTGGGCCATTCATCCGCCAGGCGCGGGCGCAGAACCAGCAGGTGGACAGCGTGACCACGCCGGGCCAGGTGTTCAGCTAGAGCCAGGACTTGGCGTTCCGCTCCGCCTATCCCGAGTGAATTGAGCACGTAAACGATCCGCATGGAGCCTGTTCCTGACACCAGAAGGCGCGCAACGATCATACCGCGAGAAATTGTCCCCCCGGGGGCGGTGGGCCCGCGCAGCGCTACGGCCAGCGTGCGAATGGGCCCTCCAGAGGATTTCAAACCATCTCCCGCAGTCCACGAGTTCCCCAAGACAGAGGGCTGCCAGTCCAGCCAGCCCAGGGCGACGACTTCCCAGATGTTGCATAAGTTTTCAAATTCAAACGAATCTTTGTATGCAAAGGGCAAAATGGGCGGTACAATCCCAAAAAGGAGTCCTATGGCCGGAGATATGCAACTCACATGCAGCGACTGTGGGCAGGAATTTACCTTCACCGCTGCCGATCAAGCGTTCTTCCAGGAACGTGGTTACTCGACCCCCAAACGCTGTAAGGCATGCCGCATGGCAAAGAAGAGTGACCAGGGGGGGGGCGGCTACCGTTCGGCTCCTTCACAGGGAACCTCTGTGATTTGCTCGGCCTGTGGGCAGCCCACGACAGTACCCTTTGAGCCTCGCGGTGACCGGCCGGTTTATTGCCGGGACTGCTACCAGGCACGTAAGGGTAACGCTGGCTTTCGCAATCGCGGTCATTAGTCGTTCAATTGCCCGGAGCTTCCATTCCTGTGCTGCCGCACAGGAATGGA
>JAKABE010000050.1 GCA_021801945.1 Acidobacteriota bacterium | reverse complement strand
CAATTCCGACAGGTAGCGCAGGGGATTTTCCATATCCCCATCGCATCGCTCTCTTAGGCCGTTGCATATAGCAACCCTGATGATAGCCAACCTGATCCCCGGCCAAATTTAGATGCGTCGGCCCTGGTCCCAAGATCTCTCAAGCTTGTCCCAAGTGGAACGAAGAATCCCTCCATCCAGGCTCACACGCACAATCGTCGGGCTACAGAGAAATTGAGTTGCAGACCGTTGCGATGCTGAGGCAGGCCACAGCCATAGCAACCTCAGGAGGCATATGTCCACAGGGTGCTTGCGGTCCATGAGAAGGTTGCCTACTTCTTCAGCACTCGTTGGAGGGCCGATTCAAGCAGGCAAGATCATCTTGCCCTAACATGTGCAGGTTCCATAGGACGACAAGCGCAACGAAGAATGCGCTGGCATGCAGTAGGGAGTCAATTGGGTTCATGCGCTGGATGGCAGGTGCCGGGCGGGACAAAGGCGGCTTCACCCCCGACGACTCTTCCAATTCTGAAAGGCCAAAGGCCGGTCGGGATGGAGATGTTGCAGGGCATTCGGCAGGCAGGCCGCGCCGACCTCCCCGCTGAGGTGAGCAGCTCTTATCTTACAATGCGAGACTCTGGAAGAAGCGTACCGCAATGAGAATCGATACTCCGCCATGCTCACCGAAAGACCAGCGGATGACGCGGTGTCGTAACGGCTCGGCTTTTGCTTGGAAGAGAACCTGTTGGTGGCATCCCGCAACTCAGCCAGGCAAGGAAATTAGCGATGCTTCAGGCAGTAATCCTCTTATTTTGCAACCTTTTGGACCGCCTCATTGGATATAATCCGTGGCGCCTATGCTTCAGCCGGTACTCTCGCCCAATCATGGCAAGAGCAGCTAAGCTGTTTCCGGAAGAGTTTCTCCGCGGATTCGGGGGTCATCCATACCAGGTTGCGCGCATGGCAAACTCATGCACCATCTGCACGATCATCTATAATTCATCGGAAGACGACCGCCAGCGCAGCCGGTTGTTGAGTAGGCGCGGCAGGTCAGGAGAGGCGTTTCACCTGAAGGGATGCTTTCAGTACGAGGTCTAGAAGCATCGCACCCAAGAGCCAAATAAGCGGCGAGTCATGTGTGGACCGGCGGTCTGGAAACGGCGGCAGGTCACAGGGAGGTCACCACTCGAAGAGAGTCCTGCTCGGAGGAGGCTTCGGGTGGAGCTTTTCTGCTTGAATCGGGGCATTCTTCTCACTGCTACTCCAAGGAGTCTGGTGTGCCCTTGCAGCAAGAATCAATTTTCAAGCCCAACGGAACGATGAACAGCAGCGTTCCCATACGGGGGATTCTGACACTATGAAGATCAATCCAAAGAAATGCGTGGCATGTGGAAACTGCACCTATGTATGCCCGATGAATGCCATCTATATCGACCCGGTGATGAAGAGGGCCACCATCGACCGTAATGAATGCGTTGAGTGCTATACCTGCTTCAACGGGCTCAGCCAGGAACACCTGAGTCCGACCATGGTTCGTTCGATCCGCGGAGTTTTAGCGGCACTCAAAATCCGCTTCGATCCCGAGCCGGATGTATGCCCGACGGCGGCATTCGAACCGGACGAGCTCTCATGGCCGCGTGTGGTGCGGCGGGCCTTCTCGGACCCAAGTGTTCCGCACGAGTCCACAGGCGTAGAGGGTCGCGGTACTGAGGAAGTGAAGACCAACGACGTGACCGGAAGGGTCAAGGTCGGTGAGGTGGGCTTCACCATTGAGTTTGGCCGTCCCGGTGTGGGCGTCCGCCTCCACGATATTCAAAAGATGTGCTGGGCACTGGCCAAGGCTAATGTCAGTTTCGAGAAGTGCAATCCCATCACCTCCCTGATGTCGGACATCCCTTCCGGCACCTTGCGCCCAGACATTCTCGATGAAAAGGTGCTCTCGGCCATCGTGGAAATCAAGGTCCCGGTAGAACGTGCAGAAGAGGTGATCCGGCTGGTCTGGTCAGTGGAAAAGGATCTGAAGACGGTGGTCGTGCTGGGCGTGGCCACACGCTGCGACGAGAAGGGCGACGAGTCCGTTGTGGCGCCCATTCTGAGACGGCTGGGCTACGATCCGCAGCGTGCCAAGACAAATATCGGGCTTGGCCGCTTGGTTCAGATGCCGGTCGGCACTGAGGCTACTCAGGCGCAACCAACAGGGAAGCAGGTCAACGAGCCAGTTGAGGGGGTAGTTCACGTATGACGAACACACTGCATCGCTTCGGCCAAGCCGAAAGCTTCAAGGACGACTTTATCGTCTTCGCCATCCCCACCAGGATGAAGAAAGATCCGGATACGATCCCCAAGCTCCAGCGATTCCTCACGTTGGCGCTGGACTTCAAGCCGGTCAACATGGGCGATTCCCGCCATGGAGGTTCCATTCGGCCGTCCAAGCATCTTGGCCCAATGGCTCATTGGAAGCGTGACAACAAACCCGATTTCCAGGCCGTGATTCGCGGCATCAACTCGCCGGCCACGTGCGCTGCTGTCTTCGACAATGAAGAGGCGGCCGAGCGCTTCGTCAAACGGGTAAGAGAGGAAGATCTGGGCATCAGCGTCAATGTCTCGACTTCCATTGAAGGGGCAAAGAATTGCTGCCGCTATGCTGGCATCCCGCGGCATAGCGTGGGCTATTCGCTGGGCTTCGAAGGGAATACGGATGGGATTCCGGAGGCGCCGGTAGCGATGCTCTCGACCATGTGCGGGCACGGCATGGTCAGCCATTCACTTGCGAAGAAGATGGTGGGCTTTGTGAAGGAAAACCGCCGCACTCCGGAGCAGGCCGCGGCCGTACTGACGCGCTTTTGCTCGTGTGGAGTTTTCAACCCCGCACGCGCCAAGAGGATTCTGGAGAGCGCACGCATGGGTCATTCGGTGTAGCCTTTCCTTCACTGGTTGCTACCTGCCTGCCTACCAGGCAAGTTACGGCCGTGAATCATTCGAAACCCAGCCTAATTACAGATGGTGCCTTGCAGCCGCCCATGTTCATTGCACAACGGCCAAGGCCAATCAGCGATCTCAAGGCCTTGCTGGCGCAATTCTGCCGCTTGCGGTGGGGCTTTCTATCTCCCCTTTTGTCGGGATAGGCATATAATGAGGTCACTTGATGCAATGTGCGCCGACAGAAACATGCACCCAACTTTCGCTGAGATTGCCCCCCTTCCCTTGAGCGAGCGAGTTTCGAATGCGCTCAAGGATGCCTTTTTCTCTGGTCAACTCAAGCCGGGCGATGTCATCGTGGAACGCGAGATTGCGCGGCAGATGAACGTGGGCACTCCCGTGGTGCGCGAGGCTCTCATTTCCCTCCAAGGACAAGGTTTTGTGCGCCGTGTGACCAATACCGGCACCTATGTGACCAAGTTCTCTCTCGACGAAGTGCGCCAGCTGTATGCGCTGCGTGTCGAGCTTGAGCTTCTTGCGCTCCAATGGGCACGTAGGCGGGTCACGAAGGCTGAAATTGGCGAACTTCGGGCCATGATCGATCTTGTGGTTCAGGCGGGGGAAACGGGAGATAGCAAGATTTTTTTGGAGCGCGATTATGCCTTCCACAAGCGCTGTTGGGCATTGTCGGGACCCACCTATCTTGCCGAGACACTGGACCGGCTGATGGCGCCTCTATTCATATTTGCGGTTCTCCACAGCGGTGCGCCACTTACAGGGGCGATGGGACGCGATCACTATTCGCTGGTTGATGCCCTGGAGGGTTTAAAGGAACCGGAGTTCACGACAACCGTCCGCAAGGGTCTCACGCTGTTTGCCACGCGCTGGCTCGCAACGTTCCAAATGGAACCGCCCCTTCCGCCGGGGACGTAAGGAGCGACACAATTCAAGAAGAGTCGCACCGCTCGAATCCTCTCCAGGCAATGTCAGGCTCTGTGATTCCTCACAACCGACCTTCGAAAAGGTCCAATTGAGCGCCCCGCCGCCATTCCGTTGGCGCCCTGCTTCTACTTTGTGCTAACTTTACCGTGAGCTTTTAGAGGGAACTAATCTATCTTCTCAGTCATTGACCAATTTGAAAACTCCTGGGAAAACCCGCGGGTGTAGACTTTTTGTTCGCCTGAGAAAGGCGGACCGCAAGTGACGACGGAGGCGCAGCCGGTTTTGCCGTCCGAGGACGACAAACCCACCCACATCCGCTACAGGGTGCTCGGTTTTACCATCCTCGCTTACATGATCACTTACATGGACCGCGTGTGCATCTCCAACGCGGTGCCCTCTATCCAGAAGGAATTTGGCTTTTCGATTGTGACCATGGGCTGGATTCTCAGCGCCTTCCAGTGGGGATATGCGTTGCTTCAGATTCCCGGCGGGTGGCTTGGGGACCGCATCGGGCCGCGCTGGGCGCTGACCCTAATCGTCACCTTGTGGTCGACGTTCACCTCTTCCATTGCGCTGGCCTGGAACGGTGCCTCAATGGCCGCGATCCAGTTCCTCTTTGGTTCTGCTGAGGCAGGTGCGTTTCCGATTGCAACCAGTTCGCTGTCGCGCTGGATTCTGCCTTCCGAGCGAGGCCTCGCGCAAGGTATGAATCATGCGGGCTCACGGCTGGGTGGGGCAATCACCCCTATTCTGGTGGTGTTTATTATTGTTCACTGGGGCTGGCGGTCCGCCTTCCTCTGCTGCTCCAGCCTGGGTTTGATCTGGGCCTCTGCCTGGTTCTGGTATTACCGCGACACACCCGCCGAGCACCGGTCAGTGAACGAGGGCGAACGCAATCTAATTGAGGTGGCTGTGGGGCAGGAGACGCGCAGGAGGGGAAGGTTGGCGTCAGTACCATGGCGGCTGATTTTGCATAATCCGCAGATTTGGATCCTGTCAGGCATGTACTTCTGTTACGCCTACAATCTCCTCGTTTACCTGCTTTGGTTTCCCAAGTATTTGAATGCGCATCGCGGCTTTGATCTGACGCAGATGAGCTTCTACTCCAGCCTTCTTCTGTTGGTAGGAACAGCCGGCGATATCCTAGGCGGCTGGATATCCGACCACTGGGCCAAGCGATGGGACGACCTGAAAACCGCTCGCCGCCTGATGGGATCGGGAGGCTTTCTGCTCTCCGCCGCATGCATGGTGCCGGCAAGCCTGACCTCAAACCCATATGTCAGCGTAGGGCTTTCCTGCGCGGCGATCTTTGGTTTGGAGCTGACAGTAGGAGTCTCCTGGGCTGTCACTCTTGACATCGGCGGGAGCTTTGCCGGGTCCGTGTCCTCCGTGATGAACACGTTTGGAAACATTGGTGGAGCCATCTCGCTGACACTGTCGGCCTATCTGGTGAGGTTTAGCGGTTGGAACGCGCCGTTCCTTGTGATGGCGGGGTTGTCAATCATCGGCGCACTGCTTTATCTGCGCATCAATGCATCCCGCCCCATCACCGCAGTGTGAATGCGGAGTGGCTGGCTCCGGCCACTCTAGTATTACTGATGGTTGCAGGCAGTGAAGCGGACAAAACGCTTACTCAAAACGAGGATGCGGAGTTGCCGGCCCATCCCATCCTCGCCGTCGATTGTGAGGGCCCAAAAGCGCGGAAATGTGTCCATTGGAGGCTGAAGCTATAATGATTCTGCTGGTTTTATCGGCACGACTCAAGCTGGACCCCTTCAAAACTAACTCACACGGCTGGCTGCTAGCCGCAAAGGAACTAAACGACGCGTGAGGCAGCCGGCAGACTCATTCTTTTCGGATGAATGCGGATCAGGGTGCCGGCTGAGCTCGACGGTTACAGCTTTCCTTGAGCAACCACGTTTTCGAGCGTGCCGCACGGCTCAATGGAGATGCGAACGCGGTCCCCGGCAGCCAGCGCGAACGAATCCGGAGGGACGATGCCCGTACCGGTCATCAGGAAAGTCC
This sequence comes from Acidobacteriota bacterium, assembly GCA_021801945.1. The sequence continues at coordinate 7,242 of JAKABE010000050.1, read as the reverse complement.
CACAGGGAAAAGTCATCTCGCGGAAGAGATACTCAATGAGCAGCGCCGGCGCGCGCTTCAGAGAAGCAAGGGTGGTTTCGCCGGAGAATTCGGCCTTACCGCTGCGCTCGATTTCCATGCGAATAGGGGTGGAGGACGGAAGCGGTTCGCTGCTGACGTAGAGGCACGGACCTAAGGCGCAGCTGCCGTCGTAGACCTTGGCCTGGGGGAGATAGAGAGGATTTTCGCCCTCGATGTCGCGCGAGCTCATGTCGTTCCCAATCGTGCAGCCGATGATTTCGCCGCGCTGGTTGGCGAGAACCGTAAGCTCCGGCTCCGGTACAGACCACTTTGCGTCCTTACGAATGCGAACCTGACCACCAGGACCGACGACACGGCTGCCGAGGGATTTGAAGAATAGCTCGGGGCGTTCGGCAGAGTAGACGCGGTCATAAAAGTCACCACCACCGGCGCTCTTCGACTCTTCCATGCGCGCGCTGCGGCTGCGGTAATAAGTAACGCCGGCGGCCCAAACCTCCTGACTTGCGATAGGCGCCTCAACGCGTGCGGACAAAAAATCCGTAGCGTTTTGGCTGCCTTTTACAATGGAGCCAAGATAGCCCAGTAAGTCATTGTGTGTAATCAGAGCATCCCAAGAGGATTCCGGAACATGGTAATAATTGCCGCGGTCTTCCACATAAGGTCCGTTGCTGGTGCGGTAGAGTTTCATGCGTGCTTCTCCAATCGAACGACGATTTTGTCCACATCATAAACGCAACCGCCCCAAACGCCGCCGCTGGCTTCCACGAGAGCGGCCCAGAGGCGTGTGTCTTCGGGTAGATCTGGATGAGAGTGCAGGTCGGCACGCGGCCTGCGCCGGGCTAGTCGGCGCGTACCCTCTTCCGCGCCGAAGATATCCTCCTCGTCTCCCACCAAGTGGATGGAACCGGAGAGTGCGGCGCGGTCGATCACAATCTCGATGCGGTCGCCTTCCCGCACCTTGCCGATGGGTCCGCCCCCGAGCGCCTCGGGCGAGATGTGGCCGACGCAGGCGCCAGTGGAGACGCCGCTGAAGCGCGCGTCGGTCAAAACCGCTACGTGCTTGCAGTGAGGGAGCTGCTTGAGCGCCGCGGTGATCTGATAAATCTCCTGCATGCCCGCGCCCTTGGGTCCGCCGCAGATGAGCACCATCACGTCACCTTCAACGATCGCGCCGCTCTTGATGGCCTGGATGGCAGCCGGCTCGGAGACGAAGACTCGCGCCGGACCGGTGTGGCGAAAGACGTTGTCCTCGTCGATCAGCGAGGGATCGATGGCCGTGCACTTGACGACCGAGCCATCGGGCGCCAGATTGCCCATGGGAAAGCAGATCGTGGAAGAGAGCCCGCGGGAACGTGCGCGCGCTGGCGGCATGATGATTTCATCGGGATCGATGCCGTCTTCCTGCTGGAGGGCACGGCGTAAGGCATGACGGCGCGGGCTCTCGCGCCACCAATCGAGGCAAACGTCCAGCGTATCTCCGGAGACAGTGCTGACACTGGTATCGAGCAGGCCGGCCGCGCGCAGATGGAGCATGACTTCCGGCACGCCACCGGCTAGGAAGACCTGCACGGTGGCGAAGTTGCGCGGTCCATTGGGAAGGGCATCGACCAGCCGCGGCACAAGGCGATTGACTTCCACCCAGTCGGAGACCGAAGGACGTGCCAGGCCCGCCGCGTGAGCGATGGCGGGGAGGTGGATGAGCAGGTTGGTAGAGCCGCCGAAGGCGGCATGGATCACCATGGCATTGCGGACTGAGGCCGGAGTGAGGATATTTCGGGCGCCAATGCCGAGCTGATGGAGGCGCAGGAGGGCGCGCGCCGAGCGGCCGGCGGCATCGAGCCAGATGGGCTGGCCTGAAGGTGCCAGTGCGGTATGAGGCAGCGAGAGTCCTAACGCCTCGCCCACCACCTGCGAGGTAGCTGCGGTGCCCAGGAACTGGCAACCGCCGCCGGGAGTAGCGCAGGCGCGGCAACCCACCTCCGCTGCGTATTCCAACGTGATCTGATGCTGCGCGAAGCGCGCGCCGATGGTCTGCACCTTGCCCGCATCTTCTCCGGATTCCGGCAGCAGCGTGACGCCGCCGGGAACCAGAACGGCGGGCTTGTTGCGGCAGGCGGCCAGCGCCATCATCATGGCGGGCAATCCCTTGTCGCAGGTGGCCACGCCCAGCAGGCCCTTGCCGGTGGGCAGCGAGCGCATCAGGCGACGCAAAACCGTAGCCGCATCGTTGCGGTAGGCCAATGAGTCCATCATGCCAGTGGTGCCCTGCGTGCGGCCATCGCAAGGATCGGTGCAAGCTCCAGCGAAGGGAATGGCGTGAAGGGCCTTCAATTCCCGAGCCGCTTCGGCGACCAGCAGACCCACCTCCCAGTGGCCGGTGTGGAATCCAAGGGCGATGGGTTCTCCGTTTTCGGCGCGCAGGCCGCCGTGGGTGCTCAAGATCAGGAATTCAGGGTCGAGGAGGCTGTTGGGGTTCCAACCCATGCCCGCATTTTGGGTGAGGCCGAAGAGGTTTCCCGAGGGCTGCGTAAGCAGCATTTTCGCGGAGATCGGAAGCAGCCCGGAAGGTCCAGGCGCGTGGGTTGGAACTTGCAGAAGTTCCGGTGCGTCTGTCTCCAATATCGACGTGAGCTTGATGGTTGTGATGGGAAGCCCTTTCGCTTGAAGAGAGTGTAGGTGCGCTTCTATTAGCTACAGTCGCAAGACGATTTTACAGGATGAGCTCGGAGTAGCAGAAGCAGGGTGGAGCACCATCGCTCCCACTTCTATGGGACCGATGTGTGGGTCACGGCTGGCGGTTCGCGACGGCGCAGGGTGCCAATCGCACCTGTTTCACGGGTGCTCTACGCGGGTCTGACCAGTCTCCGGCTTCGTGCATCCCGCACTAAGAAAGTTGGCGCAATTGATTCTTGGTGGCCCTGTTGCGAGGATGATATAACGGGAAAATGTCTGACAAGGTCATCTCCCATACACAGCAGCAAAGCGCTGAGCAGCAGGAAGGTAGGCGCCGCCGCTGGATTTATTTGTTGCCGCTGGTTTTTATTACCTACAGCCTTGCCTATCTCGATCGCGCGAATTATGGATTCGGCGCAGCCGCGGGGTTGGCGGCTACGCTCCATATTACCGGGGAACAAAACGCGCTGCTGGGATCGCTGTTTTTTCTAGGCTATTTTCTTTTTCAGATACCCGGCGCGGCGTACGCGCACCGCAAGAGCGCTACCCGTCTGGTCTTTTTTGCGTTGATTGCCTGGGGTGTGTTGGCAAGCTTGACAGGCGTTATACGAACCTTCTGGCTGCTGGCTCTGGATCGAACGCTGCTGGGCGTGGCGGAGAGCATGATCTTCCCCGCCATGCTGATCCTGCTGACCAGTTGGTTCACACGGACAGAGCGCTCGCGCGCCAACGCTATTCTGATCCTCGGTAATCCGATTACCGTAACTTGGATGTCAGCAGTGACCGGATACATCATCAGCGCGGTTGGCTGGCAATGGGCATTCATTATCGAGGGTGTTCCTTCTATCCTATGGGCCCTTGTATGGATCGCCGTGGTTCACGACCACCCCCGGGAGGCAAAGTGGCTGAACAAACCGAGCAAGGATTGGATCGAAAGTGAGCTGGAGCACGAGCAGGAATCTCTGCCCAAGGTGCAGGGCTTGCTTGCAACTCTGCGCATCCCCTCGGTAATTTTGCTCTGCGCGCAGTATTTGGCCTGGAGCGTGGGAATTTATGGGCTGGTGCTGTGGCTGCCCACGATGATCCGCGCGGGATCGAGGGCGGGGATCGGGAGAGTGGGGTTGCTCACTGCGATCCCTTATTTGCTGGCAGTAATTCTGATGGTGGTGGTGGCCTACTTCTCCGACCGCACACTCAAGCGCGAGCGATTCGTCGCTCCGTTTCTGATCCTCGCCGGGGTGGCGTTTTTCAGCTCCTATCTGGTGACCAACACAAGCTTCTGGCTTTCCTACGTGTTCCTGATCGCCGCCGGGGGCGGCATGTACGCTCCCTACGGCCCCTTCTGGGCCATCGTACCAGAGATGATGCCCAAGAACGTCTCGGGCGAAGTGATGGCCCTGATCAACAGTTGCGGAGCTTTGGGGGGCTTTATCGGCGCCTATGTGGTGGGCCTGCTGGAGGCCATCACGCACAGTTCCCGGGCCGGCATTTTCCTCATGTCCGTATCGCTTCTGCTCTCCGGGATTCTGACCCTTTGCTTGCCGAAGCCTAAGAAGGTTGCCGGGGCTTAAGAAACGCCGGCAACCGCAGCGCGCGTGAATTTGCCGTTTACCAGGCGAAAGATTCCGAGCGGATTGTCGTCCTTGAGGGCGTCCGGCAGAGCGGCCTGGGGAAAGTTCTGGTAGCAGATGGGGCGGACGTAGCGGTAGATAGCGAGCGTGCCTACCGAGGTAAACCGGTTGTCGCTGGTGGCTGGATACGGCCCTCCGTGCACCATGGCGTGACAAACTTCAACGCCCGTGGGGAAGCCGTTGACGATCAGCCTTCCCGCCTTGCGCTCCAGGATGCTCACCAAGCCTGCGAACTCCGCGATGTCGGCGTCGGTGCCGTGAAGAGTCGCGGTGAGTTGCCCCTCGAGGGCGCCCGCCAGCGCCATCAACTCCTCGATATTTCTGTAGCGGATGACGAGCGTAGTCGGTCCGAAGATCTCACCGGTCAGATTGGGGTCGCGCACCAGTTCGCTGCCGTCGATTTGAAAAACGACGGGTACTGCGTAGGTATCGGCGACCTTCTCCGGTGCCTCGGCCAAAGCCACCGTCTCCACGCCGCTGGTGCCCTTCCGCTGCGCCACCTCCTCGCGATAGCTCTTGGAGATTCCCGGCGTGAGCATGGGAGAGATGGCAGCCTTCAGCACCTGGCCACTGAGATCGGCGACGAGCGCGTCGGCGTGTTCATTGCGGGGCAGGAAAACCATTCCCGGCTTGGTGCAGAACTGCCCTACGCCCAGAGTGAATGATCCGTAGAGGCCCTTGGCAATCTCGGCGCCGCGCGTGCGCAGGGCCTCCGGCAGCACAAAGACTGGATTTACGCTGCTCATCTCGGTAAAGCAGGGGATTGGCTCGGGACGCGCCGCGCAAAGGTCCATGAGCGACCGGCCGGCAGCTCGCGATCCCGTGAAGCCGACGCCTTTCACCTTGGGATGCTTGACCAGTGCGGCTCCCAGTTGCGTGCCCGGCCCGAAGATTACCGCAAAGGTGCCCGGCGGCAGGCCGCACTCGCGCACGCTACGGCAGATGACCTGGCCCACCATCTCGCTGGTGGCCGGATGCGCCGAGTGTGCTTTGACGATTACGGGATTGCCTCCAGCGAGCGCGGAGGCGGTGTCGCCGCCGGCAACGGAGAAGGCAAGCGGGAAATTACTGGAGCCGAAGACCGCAATGGGACCGATGGGGTGCAGCATGGAGCGGAGGTCAACCCTGGGCAGCGGCTTGCGGTCCGGCTGCGCGGGATCGATGCGCGCATTCACCCACGATCCGTCCTCCACGACATCGGCGAAGAGGCGGAGTTGATTCACGGTCCGCGCCAGCTCTCCTTTGAGGCGAGCTTCTCCGAGTGCCGACTCCCGGTTCACCTGCTCGACTAGCTCGGCGGCGATGGCTTCGAGTCCCGCTGCGATGTGGCGCAGAAAACGCGCCCTTTCGTTGCCCGGCAGCTTGCCGTAGGTGACAAAAGCCTCCTCGGCCAGATCGGCGGCAAGTTCCAAGTCTTCGGCAGAGGCGTAACGGTACGCCGGGCTAAGGTGCCTGCCCGTGCTGGGGTCAATGCTGTTGAATGCCGTGCCGGTTGCCGGGCGCGGCTCGCCGTTAATCAATGAATATCCGTGTAACATAGCTCACCACCGTAAGAATATATCCGGGTGCGGAAAAAACTCTGAATAAACCGATTATGGCACAACCCCGATCGTAGTTCGAAGTGCCAAGGTCCGCCGAACGAGCCCTGTGCTGCCCCATGACTCGTAGCGTTCACGAGCATCTTTAAGCTGAGCCGCAGTGCAGAGCCCGGCCGCTACAAGTTGCCCGGCCACGTGCTCAAGGGTACCGGTCCACGAAAAGCTTCGCGATGCAAACTCCGACTCTCCACGTTTCACAACCTCGTTCTGGGAATAGCCACGAACGCTTGTCAAACCCGTGGATCGGAAGAAACCAGGGAGGTGGTCCGCGATTTCGTTATCCCAGCTGTTCGCGCGCTGCCATGCAAGGAATGAGTCATAGAATATCTTGAACTCGGGCGGGGGTTCGGGCTCCCATCCGTTTTGAGTGTGAGTGTAATCGAGAACCACGACCATGTCGCCGGGTTTGGCGGCTAGTTTCCTATTCTCAACCGCCAAACGAGGTTCAGCAATCCATTGCAACGCCCGCGCGGAGGTTACGATATCGAATCGCGCTCGAGACTTCCGAGCCGTTGCGTCACCATACTCGAATTGCAGGTTCTCAATTCCTGCGTATTCTCTCCGTGCCATCTCGAGAAGAGCCTCGTCCCGATCAACGCCGAGCACCAACCCCTCGGGCCTGACGGTCTGCGCAATGCCCGCAGTAATCGAGCCGATGTCGCAGCCAACGTCAAGCACAGAAAGCCCCGGATGCAAGAGTTCGGCGAGGCAGCGGTGATCTTGTTCCAGAGTCCGCCGCCCCAGGATGCGAGGATCGGAATGATGTGACTGAGCAGGCAAATTTGCCTTTCACGGTAGAACATCCGTATACGCAACAGTTTTCATGTTTGAGCACGGATTTAAGAGGGCAAGCCTTCGATATCCCGGCTGTGTTACCGGCAAGTCTCCCGGAACGACTTGCCTTGCCTCCGTCCCATCTGTTGGCATGTACGAAGGGTTGCTGCCGGACATTCCAATTGCAGGAAGCTGGCCGAATCGACCGTGGTGATGCGCTGGAGCCGACGGTCAGACTTGAACTGACGACCTGCTGATTACGAATCAGCTGCTCTACCAACTGAGCTACGTCGGCTTCCTCTTAAAATTGTATCGTTGCTCCTGTGGGAGGTAAAGCGAGCCTGCGGACGCTGCGCGAAGCAACATTTCGCGATGCGCCTTGCACTGCCAGCAAGAACTTCTGGCCGGACATCAGATTACGGATGCCTGGAAACAAACCACACGCCGCCATCTGCCTTTCCTAGTGTCGCGACCGCATGGTTCTGTAACCAGGATTTGGGTGCTCTGCCCTCCCGCATCTTTGTCTTTGTGGCTTGGGCAGAGAG
>JAKABE010000049.1 GCA_021801945.1 Acidobacteriota bacterium | reverse complement strand
GCGCGGCCCAGCGCATCGGCCTCGATGACCTCGGCGCCCAGCTCGCGCAGCATCGCCGCCACGGTGCTCTTGCCGCTGCCCAAGCCGCCGGTGAGGCCGACTCTCAGCATGGTGAATGGTCCTCACTGCGCGCAATAATCCCTTGAATGGCTCGCATAACGATTGGATGCAAGTATAGGACGTGGCGCGGGTTGTGTCGCAGATTGAGACAGCGGATAAGTGAGGTCGTGGGCTATCGTGCAGGACTCTGAATATCGCGACATTCAGCGCGCAGCGCGTTTGCGCCACATGTCCATTGCCGAGTGGGTGCGACAGGCGCTTATCCAGGCCCGCAAGAGCCAACTAGGCCGCGCGGTGGTGCCCAAGCTCGAAGTCATTCGGGTGGCGGCGCGCATGGACGTCCCCACGGCTGATATCGAACGTGCTTTCGAAGAGACCGAGAGGCGTTTCGGGTCGGGCGTGCATCCGTGATCCTTGTCGACTTGAATATCCCCATGTATCTGGTGGGCGCTCCCCATCCTCATAAAGCCTATGCCAAGCGTTAGCTGGAAGATTCGGTGCCCAGCCAAGAACGGCTGATGGCCGACCCCGAAGTGCTGCAGGAAATCCTTCACTTTTAGGTCACCATCGAGCGGCGGGATGGGATTCAGCCGGCGTTTAATGCGTTTCTGGGAGTCGTGGATGAAGTATCTCCGGTGAACCGGGCGGCTGTTGAACGCGCCAGGAAGATCGTGCTGGGTCAGAAAGGCCTGTCGGCACGAAATGCAGTACACCTCGCCGTAATGCAAATCCGCGGAGTCAAGAGCATCTTAAGCTTCGATCGAGGCTTCGACGACGTCCCGGGAATTTCCCGGCTGTCCTGAGGCGGAGAGTCGGTGGGTACGACGCGATCCCGTCCGCACCACGTTTCTCCATTGCCGAGATCCATGTAGGTCACCTGTCAGGAGAAAGCAAGAGCCCCGCTGGGCACTCCATAGATCTCACATTTGATCGAATCAGATTCTGCCGCTACGCAACGGTGCCTCTCGGCGGGCGGTTTCTGCGATGTATTGCAGACCCAAATCACACGCCCGCGACCTACAATCCGCCACGTCGCTGCCCATTCTTCACCTTGTCATCCTTACGCCAAGCGGAAGGATTTGCGGTTGGGTTTCGGTCTTCCATGCGGTCGAGCACGCGACGAAAATCAGGAGGCTCGCAATCGTACCATTCGCAGCCAATTGTTCAAGAGGTTCACGAACAAACTTGTCGTATAAGTGATCGATTTCGGTGCGGGGCTTCAGATCGATCAACTGAATTCGGGTGTCGAGGGCGTGGTCTCTTATCTCCTGGCGAACAATCCTAGTCGAGATTGCGAATTCCAACCTCGATACACAGCGATGGATTCCTGTCCGCTACGAGCCCGCGGAGTGCAAACAATTTCAGGCTGGCAAATCGCCGAGTACGACAGGCGCTCGATAAGAATGCGTTTCCACGATTGCCGCAGGATAAACCCCGTAAACCGGCTTCGCGCCAAGAGACGACGCTTCAGCGGACCGCACATTCACAGAATGAGATTGACCGAATAGGTATTGGACGGAGCCTGCGGCGGATCGACCAAGCGTGTTGACTGCGTGCCGGAAGAAGCAGAAGCGTAATACCGCGCAGACCCGTCCCTGGCCGAGAAGGGCCCGAGTTGCACGGTATAAACGTTGCGGCCAGCGTGCTGTGCGGCCTGAGTCTCCCACTCGTTTCGGCCTTCGCGGCGAACGTGGAAGCGCACATCCGCTTCGGCTGGATCTATACCCGGCGCCACGATGAAGAGGCGCAGATACTGGTCAGGTTGGAGCAGCGATGGCCGGGTAGGAATGAAGACCCGGGCCTGGTTGGCTCGATCGGGAGTGGTCGCTACCCGGTAGGCCTGATCGGCGCTAGGCGGCAGGTCAATGAACTCAGCTATGGAGAGCCGCAACCGCTCGAGTGCGATGCGCACGAACTTGTTCTGCATGGAGCTGAGCTGTCCCTGGCCATTGCGTGTGGCGATGATCCCTTGAAACTTGAGCATGGTTGCACGGACCAGTGGCGCCAGGGCAAGCCAGAGAGGCAGACCCTTTTCGAGAACGAGTGCGCCTGCCTGGGCGGTGTTCCCGGCTGCGCGCAGTTGAACCGCTTCATCGAGGACGAGTCCCAGCCGATGGGCTTTTTCGTAGGAGGAACAGTACGGCACCATCAGACCGACATAGCCGGCGAAGTATCCAAGCCGGTCACGTTCGATGGGGGAAGAGGCTTCGGCTACGAGGTCCTGAAATTGCTGTGCAACCCTCCGCTGGTTTTGGAGAAGTGCAGGATCGGCCTGGAACTTTTCATAGAGGAATGCCTGATCGTAATCGCCGCTCAACTCGCGGGTAATTGCGTAGCCCTCACTGGTGCGCTTGCCAAGGAAGGTGGAAGCAATGGCGCGGCCGCTATCGCAGGCGTTGAACAACTCAGCGAGGCGGCCCGCGCGCTCGCCGGAGGCCATGGCCGAACAGAAACTCTGGTAATGCGCAGACGCGGTCAAATGCTGGTCCCATCCGGCACGGGCCAGATAGGTCGCGGTGGGATCGACGATCCGATGACGCCAATGGATGCCGAGCACGCCTTGACAGCCGAAATCCTGGGCACGCTTCATGTCCATTTCAAAGCGGCTGGCACGGAACTGCGGAAGCCACATGGAAGGATCGTCCTCGAGCCAGGGAATCGGCCAGCGTTCGCGCTCGCCGAGTTTGGAGAATGCTTCGTTGACAGGGTCCCAGCCCAGGGAATCGTTGAGAGCGGAAAAGACGATGTCGCCCGGAAGGCGCTGATGCAGCGACTCGAAATGATGGGTGACAAAGCCCCAGCCGGAGATGACCAGCTTCTTGTCCGGGGCATGACGGCGCAGGAAATCGTGGGCCTGAAGAAAGGGTGTGACCGAGAGCGGCACTTCTTTTTCCCGGCTCTTCCAGTTGGCGTTTTCGTCCTGCCAGAGCCATACATAATCGATCATGGGATAGCGTTCGAGCAGGTCGGCCAGCCTGCGTTCGAGCAGAGCGCGTCCGGTGCGGGATTCGATCAGGCCGCCGGGGGCCGACAGGGCCTCGGGAGGGAGCGCGGTCACGATCTCTGCGGGGTTCTGATAGGGCTCAAAGCCAATACCGGTGCGAATGCCCAGATCGGAAGCAAAAGTAAATGCCCTGCGCATCATTTCGGTGGTGCGATCGGCGATGTCCCAGTTATCCGCGCTCAAACGGGTGGCATCGGCGCCGAAAGTCTCGCTGTCGAAAAACTGGGACGCGCCCATTTTGAATGTGGAGGTGCGCTGGGGCAGATAGCCCCAACTGCGCATCGCAGAGTCTTCAAGCGCGGCACGATGGCCACTTCCGGCAAAATCGAAGGAGAGGTAGGATTCGGCCAACGGTCCCGGGTAGTTCTGGGTATATACGTGCATGCCAAACATGTTGAAGCGCATGCGCAGCATGGCCGCAAAATAGGCCTGATAATCCTCGGAGTTATAGACGCTGATACAGTTCAGGAAATCGGGCCAGGGGAGGAGGCCGCGCACCGCAAAGCGCGGCGAGGCCGCCCAGGGACGATCGTTCAGCGGAAGGACAAGTGGTCTGCGGTCTACGGGGATGGTCGTGCCATCGATTCCGAAGACGATGCCTTGGCGTTCCAGAAAGTCGAAAACGGAGTAAAGAAGAGCCTGCTCGCTGGCTGCGCGCAGCGTGGCTCCAGCAGATGAAGCGGAGATCTCGTACTCCTGTATGCCTTGGAAGGAACTACGATCGAGGCTGAGAATGAGCACGAGGTCACCCGATCGGGAGTCGCCGCCGGACTGGCGGATCTCGGGTGCGCACTGCAGAAGACGGAGACCCGACAGCAGTTCGCGTTCAGCGAGGCGGACCTTTCTGCTTTCCGGTGCATGCGTCTGCACCAGGATGCGTTGAGGTTGAGGCGTCTGTGCGTCTGCGAAGCGCGACGGCAGCATCGATGCTGCCGTCGCGAGTGCACTGGATTTGAGAAAGCCTCTTCGGTCCATTTCTTTCCTTATCCTCGATTCATCTTAGAGATTTGAGAATATACCTCGGCAAAACGCCAGCGTGGGCATCTCGATGGTATTCGCCAGGGTGCCTTCTGAATGAAGCTGAAGGTTCGAGGCGGTTGAGCGGCCGGATGGACACGGGGATTTGGGAATACAGCGATAACGGATCACATCATCAGCCAAGGTAAGTCACGGTGACAATGATCTGGAAACCAAGTTTTTTGTCTCTGATGAATCTGAAGGGCAGGCTGGGTCAAAGCGAACGCGAGCAGTTCAGGATCTGGACACCTGCCAGAGCTGCTTGCGCCAGGTGCCCGGACTCTGGCCGTACGCCTCTTTGAATCTTCGGGAGAAATGAAAGATATTCACAAAGCCGCACTTCTCCGCGATGGCGCTCACCGAAAGGCCGGTCTGTCGAAGCAAGTCGGTCGCGATTTCGAGCCGCGCGCTGTAGAGCTGCGACATGGGGGTAGCCTCGCCCCGGACGCGGCACATCTTGAGGAGGTGTTGCCTCGAGACCCCTACAGCTCGCGCAATATCGTGCAGGGAGAGATGCCGCGCATGCTGCTCCCAGATAAACTGCCGCATTTTCCCAAGGATCGCTTCGGTCGCGGAATTGAGCGCGCTTCCACTGTGCACGGCCAGTGCAAAGTCGCAGAACAAGGCGAGGCCGAGGCCGAGGTAAAAGCCATCTTGCAGCGGTTCCTCGGCAAGGGTGCTGGGTTGCGCCCATCTGCACATCTCGAGCAGGCTGAGCATTCGGCCGACGAACGGAATGGGGCCGCGATGGGTCTTAAAGCCGGTTCTCAGATGCAGTGGAACAGCACGGGGAGCGATCGCACACCAACTGTGGTGGGTTTCGCAATCGGTAGAGAACACGAAATACTCGCGATGGCCGGGGCTCAGGAGGATTCCGTACCCCGGACCCACATGGATGTGTTCCCCATCGAGCCACAGTTCGAGGCAGCCCTGGTGAATGACAACCAGCTGATAGTCGTGCTGGAAGCGCGGACCGCAAGCACCGCCCGGCGCGTAGAGGATGTCTCCGATGACTGTGGCTCCCCGCCTCATGCGGAGGTTTTCCTTGCGGATATTGCTCAGCGGTTCGATTCTGGGTGATCGCGGCATAATGGCTTCTGTCCGTGTTCCGCGTCTCCGTTTGAGGCTGCCGACCGGGACGCCGATGTGAGGACGAGACTAAACGACAGGATTCATTTCCGACAAGTGTTAAAGCCTCTGAGTCATTGCTAGCGCCGGCGTCAAGGCCGGAAAATCGATGGGCGTAAACGCCATCGGCTTGCAGTTCAGAGCGCATGGAGAACGAGGGGACTTTTTGCCAATTGCGTCTATTCCAGGCAATGGCGAAGGCAGGGCACATGGGGAGACTGACGGGGCGAATTGCTGTGGTGTCGGGCGCAGCCAACGGGATCGGACGAGGAATCGCGCTACGACTAGCGCGGGAGGGTGCGGCAATCGGCATTGTTGACACCGATGCTTCTGGCTGCGCCTCTCTTCATGGCGAGATCTGCGATGGCGGAGGCGAGGCGATGCCCCTAGTCGCGGATGTAGGCAACACAGGAGCAGTCCGACATGCAATCAATTCGCTGGCAGAAAAGCTGGGTCCGCCCACCATCGCCGTTCATTCCGCCGCCATTATGCCGACAGGCACAATCCTTGAGACCGATGAGCAGGAGTGGGAACGGATGTACGCGGTCAATGTAAAGGGAGCCTATGCGCTGTGTCGGGAAGTAATCCCGCACATGCTGCATGCGGGGCATGGCTCCATTATCTTGATGGCCAGCATCGCAGGCATTCGGGGACTGCCCGGGCTGCCAGCCTACTCTAGCACAAAGGGCGCGCTGATTGCGCTGAGCCGCGCCCTGGCCATCGACTACGCACAGAACGGCATTCGCGCCAATGCAGTGGCGCCGGGGACAATCGATTCGCCTATGCTGCATCGATTCGTTGCAGCCCAGGCGGATCCCGAAAAGACGCGAAGGGTTTTTGATGAGGTGCAGCCGCGAGGGCGCATTGGGACGATCGAAGAAGTTGCGAATGTTGTGACCTTCCTTGCCTCTGATGAAGCGTCGTTGATCAATGGCGCCATCATTACCGCCGATGGCGGGATGAGTATCAAGAGCGAACAGCCGCGGATATAGATCAAGATGACGAAGATTACCGGATTGAAGACCGTTGTGGTGAACGCCGAAATGCGGAACTGGGTGTTCGTCAAAGTTGAGACGAGTGTTCCAGGACTCTTCGGCTGGGGCGAGGCTTCGCTGGAGTGGAAAACCAGGAGTGTGGTCGGAGCCGTCGAGGATTTCGAGCCGATGCTCGTGGGAGAGGATCCAACGCGCATCGAGCATCTGTATCAGAAACTCTATCGCCAGTCTTTCTGGCGAACCGGAGTCATCGGCCTCTCGGCAATTTCGGCGATCGAGCAGGCTTGCTGGGATATTTTGGGTAAATCTCTGCAGCGGCCGGTCTATAAGTTGCTGGGCGGCGCGGTTCGAGACAAAGTACGGATGTATACCCACCTGGGCGGCGGAGACATGCGCGCGGTTTACGAATCGCAAAACAGCCTGGATCCGGCAATTTTCGTCGACCGTGCGCTGGAGGTGGTTGCCAAGGGCTATACCGCGGTTAAGGTATTGCTGACACCTCCCACGGAGCCGCTGAACAGCATCGCCGGCTATAGGCAGGCGGAGCGCATCATGGGTGCTCTTCGTTCCGCTCTAGGCGAAGATGTGGATATCATGGTGGACTGCCATGGACGCCATTCTCTCGGTAACGCAGTAGAGTTTTGCCGAGTTCTCGCCCCCTATCGGCCGCTGTTTATCGAGGAACCCGTACCGCCTGAAAATGTTGATGTTCTCGCAGAGGTTCGCAGACAAAGTCCAGTACCGATCGCAACCGGCGAACGGCTGGTAACCCGGTTTCAGTTCCGTGATGTTTTCGAGAAGCTGGCCTGCCAGGTGATTCAGCCGGACTTGTGCCACTGCGGGGGCCTGTGGGAAGCAAGGAAGATCGCGGCAATGGCGGAGGTTTATACGATGGGGGTCGCACCGCATAATCCTCTCGGGCCGGTGGCCAATGCGGCAGCCCTTCACTTCGATCTGAGCACGCCCAACTTTCTCATCCAGGAAGACATGCTGACCGACGTTCCGTGGCGCTGGGAAGTGGTGGAACAACAACTGGAGTCAAAAGATGGGTACTGGTTGCCGAGTGACGCGCCCGGACTGGGGATCCAGGTGAACGAAGCGGCAGCAGCCAAGCATCCATTTGTGCAAGAGGTCATTCATTCCACCAGGATCCGAGCGTACGATGGCGCGATCCTCGATTGGTGACAGAGATGGAAATTGCGCCAGATATTCACATGATCCCGGGGCTGGTGGGCCCACGTCCCTTGCAGTTGTTCCTCCTGCACGGTCGCGCGCAGAGCGTCTTACTCGATACCGGATGCGCTCCTGACCCGGAGCAGATGATCTTCCCCTATCTGTGCTCCAAGGGAATCGACCCACACGAGATTGGGATTGTAATCAACACGCACTGCGATATGGATCATTGCGGCGGGAACCGCTCGGTCAAGCGGGCTCAGCCGGCGGTGCAGATCACTTGTGGAGCCCAGGATCGGGAGCTGATCGAAGATCCCGAGGTGATGTGGGCGCGCCGCTATAACGCCTATGACGAGAAGCACGCGATTCATTACGACGATGCGACCCGGAGGTCCATCTTCGAGGCCATGGGAGATCCACAACCTGTGGACCGCACCTGGCACGGCGGAGAGCGAATTGATCTGGGCGATGACTAGTATGTGGAGATTCACCACACTCCTGGACATTCAAAGGGGCACCTCGCTGTCTTCGATCCGCGGAGCCGCACGATGTTGTGCGGCGACGCGGTGCAAGGCGCGTTCTATCCAGACAGCGAGGGACATCCAGTTTTGTGCCCCACGTATCTTGAGCCGGCCAGCTATCTTCAGACCATCGATTATTTTGAATCTTTGCCGATCGCCTGCCTTGCTACCGCCCACTGGCCGTTGAAGAGAGGATCCGGTATCCATGAGTTTCTGTCTGAGAGTCGGACCTTCGTGCATCGGGCAGAGAAACTGATCGTGGATCAACTGGTGCGGAGTCCCGCGGGCCTCACGCTGCGCCAGATCATTGAGAGATGCGGACCGGAGTTGGGCTCCTGGCCTCGGGCCTCTGACAGCGAACTGGTTTACGCATTGGAAGGTCACCTTGAGCTCCTTCTTGCTCAAGGCAGAATCCTTCAAGAAGCGGGAACCAAGCCGGCTGTCTTCACGATAACGAATCCTTAAATCCGGCAATAGAATCGGCGAATTGAACAACTTGCAGCTCGATGTCAACGAGCATCTCACAATCGGCTCTCTTTGCACCGCAAACTGCGCCTTCGCCGATTCAAACTTTCACAGTCCCCGCCGCATCTTGGCCGCCCGCACGGTGTTGGCCATCAACATGGCGATGGTTAGCGGACCCACGCCGCCGGGTACGGGTGTGTACGCGCCAGCCAGCGCAAAGGCCCTGGGATCGATGTCGCCCACGATGGTCGAGCCGCGTTTGGCGAACGTTGCCTCGCGCTTCGCATCGCCCTTGAAGAAGCGGTCGAACTCCTCGCGTGTGCTCAGCCGGTTGATGCCCACATCGATCAGCGTCGCACCCGGCCTGACCATCTCCGGCGTGATGAAGCCCGCGCGGCCGATGGCGGCGACCAGAATATCGGCCTGACGAGTGATCTCTCCGAGGTTGCGTGTTTTGGAGTGGCAGATGGTGACCGTGGCGTTCTCATGCAGCAGCAGCATGGCCGCTGGCTTGCCGACAATATCGCTGCGTCCCACCACCACCGCGTGCTGGCCGGAGATCGCAATCCCGCTGCGCTTGAGAATCTCAAGAATCCCCGCGGGCGTGCACGGAGCCAGCGCCGGCCGGTTGGCTTGCAGGCGGCCTGCGTTCACGGGATGAAAGCCGTCCACGTCTTTGGCCGGATCAACGGCGTCGAGCAAGGCCTTGGTATCAACTTGTTTGGGCAGCGGCAGTTGGATCAGGATCCCATCGATCGCGTCGCGCCGGTTGAGCTCTGCCACCAGCTCCAGCATCGCCGCGGTGGTCACGTCCGCGGGAGGCGTGATCAGATCGCTAAAAAGGCCCAGTTCGGCGCAGGTGGCCACCTTGCTGCGCACATAAATCTCCGACGCGGCCACGTTACCCACCAGCACCGCCGCCAGCCCCGGCCTCACACCCTTCTGCGCCAGCGCGCGCACCTCTTCAGCCACTTCCTGTTTGATGGCTGCGGCAATCGCCGCGCCCTCTAGAATTTTTTCCATTTTTCTTTTTCCTAGCCGCTGCGTTAGAGCAACGCCACAGTTGATGTTTCCGGGCAGGGGCTAAAGCCCCAAGAGTTCCTGGGCGCTTTTTCGGCTCGGCTAAAGCCGTGCCTTTATTACAAAACCCCACCGGGATGCAGCAACTCTGGTTCTGCTCTAGCAACGAGATTTCGGATCGCTTCCACTTTCATTCTAGGACCCGCGACCGAAGGCGCAGCCGGCATCACTCAACGGACGGGTTGCGTGCATCGAATGCCGGTGCGTGCGCTTCGCCCTCTACTCATCGGAGAAGCACGAGCGATGTGGCCATGCGCTCTGCTACAGCCCGAGCCGCGACCACATCGCGTCCACTTTGGCTTTGGTGGCGCGGTCCATCTCGATCATGGCCGGCCACGGCCGCTCGAAGCCCTCCGCCTTCCACTTGCGGGTGGCGTCAATGCCCATTTTCGATCCGTAGTTGGGCAGGCGCGCAGCATGGTCGAGCGAGTCCAGCGGGCCCAGCGTGAACTGAATGTCGCGCTCAGGGTCGATGTTGTTGGCTACGCGCAGCACCACCTCGGCGATGTTCTGCACGTCGCAATCCTCATCCACCACCACGATGCACTTCGTAAACATAGCCTGACCCAGCGACCAGATGGCGTGCATCACCTTGCGCGCCTGGCCGGGATAGCTCTTCTTGATGGAGACGATCATCAGGTTGTGGAAGACGGCCTCGACGGGCAGGTTGATGTCCACCAGCTCAGGGATGGTCATCTTCATCGCGGGCAGAAAGACGCGCTCCACGGCCTTGCCCATCCATGCATCTTCCATGGGCGGCTTGCCCACGATGGTCGCGGCGTAGATGGGGTCCTTGCGGTGCGTGATGCAGGTAAGGTGGAAGACCGGATACTCGTCGGTGGGCGTGTAGAAGCCGGTGTGGTCGCCAAAGGGGCCCTCCGAGCGCAGCTCGCCCAACTCCACGTAACCCTCGAGCACAATCTCCGCCTGCGCCGGCACTTCCAGATCGACTGTTTCGCACTTCACGATCTCCACAGGCTTGCCGCGTAGGAAGCCAGCGATCATGAACTCCTCCACCTCCGGCGGTGCGGGCACAATGGCCGCGAAGGTCGTAGCAGGATCGGTGCCGATGGCCACGGCCACCTCCATCCGCGAGCCCTTCAGGTTACCGAGGGAGACTTGCGGCAGGCCGCCAATGGGCCCATCGGGAACGGCCGCCGCTCCGCCCGAGGACTCCGCCATCATGGCCACGCGCGCGCTCTTCTCGCCGAAGTCTCCGCTCGCCTCCGCAGCCGAGGCGGCCGCGGCACGGAGCGCCTCGCGGTAGTGCTCGGCGGCCACCTTCTGCCGCTGCCAGTGCATGCCCGTCGTCCGGCCATCGTACACCTGCATGCGGTACATACCGATGTTGCGCTTGCCTGTGCGCGGATCGCGCGTGTGCACGCAGGGCAGCGTGATAAAGCGACCTCCGTCGTGCGGCCAGCACTTGAGGATGGGCAAAAAGCCCAGGTCGAAGTCCTCGCGCCGGACGACTTCCTTGCACGGCGCGTCCTTCGCGCTCACGGTCTTGGGAATGGCGCTGGTGAGCGCGCCCAGTTGCGGCAGCATCTTGAGCTTGTCGACAAATCCCCCTGGAGCCTTGACGTTCATCAGCCCCTTGATGCGCTCGGCAATCGCGTCCAGCCGGTCAACGCCGAGCGCAAGCGCCATGCGCCGCTCGCTGCCGAACTGGTTGATGAAGATCTTGTGCCCCGGATGGCCCTTCACGTTCTCAAAGAGCAGCGCCGGTCCGCCTGGAGCGTACTTTTCACTCTGCGAAGATGCAGGCGCCCCATCCTTCGAAAGTTCTCTGCTCGAAGAGAGGGCGTGGGAACCCATCTTCGACACGCGGTCGGTGATCTCCGTGATCTCCAGCTCGGGCGAAACCTCTTCGCGGATGCGCTTCAGCTCGCCGTGCTTTTCCAGGGTTTTGATCCAGTCGCGCAGATCCTCGTAGGCCAAGGGACTTGCTCCATGTGGTAGTGTGCGTTCCTCCACCATGGTACGGCAGGAACCGGAGAACAGAGATGAGGAGCTCCCGCAACCGGCAACTGGGAACTGTGAGCTGAGCCAGCCCCGCTGGATGGGAAGGCGCGTTGCCTTCCGAGCCGAGCTGTGCCATGCTCACGATACATAGGAGTTGCCATGACCCCCTCCCCCCGGTCAAGCAAGTCTCCGAAGACGCGGAGGCCGCGCAAAAAATCGAAGTTCGGCTGCAGGCCCTACTTCAAGCTACCCACTGATCTCATTGCCGCCGCTGCCGGTGCTTGGAACGTGCCCAATCTTTGCGCCGCATACAACTGGCCTGCGAACATGCCCGGCGGCGGCATCATTGCCATCGTCGAGTTGGGCGGCGGCTGGGTGCAGTCGGACATGGATTCGTTCTTCCAGGCGCTGGGCCAGCCCGTGCCCTCGATCACCGACGTCTCGGTGGACGGAACCGAGAACACACCCAATCAGAGCAATGCCGATTACGAGGTCGCGCTCGATATCCAGGTCTCCGGCGCGTCCTATTACGCGGCAACGGGACAAGCCGCCACCATTCGGATTTATTGGTCGCAAGACATCGCCTCGGCGGTACAGAAAGCGGCCTCTGACGGCTGCAGCGTGTGCTCCATCTCCTGGGGCGCTGACGAGGCGAATTGGGGCACAACCGCCGTCAAGCAGATGGATTCGACCGCCCAGACTGCCGTAGCCGCGGGGATGGCTATCTTTGCAGCCTCCGGAGACAACGACTCCAGCGATGGCGGTCCGACGCCGGCCAACGTGGATTGCCCCGCCTCCTGCCCGCACGTGGTCGGCTGTGGAGGCACGAAGAAGACTGCGATCAGCGAGACGGTGTGGAACAACAATCCCGGCCAGACCAACGGCGAGGGCACCGGAGGCGGCTACTCGACCGTCTTCCCCGTCGAGAGCTTCCAGATCGGCGCGCCGCCCGCGCCCGCCACCAGCCCCTACGGCAAAGGCCGCATGGTGCCCGACGTGTGCGCCAACGCCGATCCCAACACCGGCTACAACATCTTCGTGCACGGCTCGGCGACGATTGTGGGCGGAACCAGCGCCGTCGCGCCGCTCTACGCCGGGCTCTTCGCCGCCTTGGGAACCAAGCTCGGCTTCGTCACGCCCGCGCTATGGAAGAAGCAGACCGACTTCAGCGACATCACAGTGGGAAACAACGGATACTACAGTGCGGAGGCTGGGCCGGATCCGTGCAGCGGCATCGGCGCGCCCATTGGCGCACGCATCGCGGCGCTCTTCGTTCCGTCCGCATCAATCATCCCTTGGCCGGCCCGAATGCCACGTTGAGCGGAATAGCCGGCGGAATGTCGTCCAGCGGATAACCCAACCGCTTCCACTCGTCGTAGCCACCGCGCAGCGGGCGCACGCGCTCGATGCCCAGCTTGTAGAGCGCCATCGCAGTCTTGGCCGCAGTGGCCTCACTGGGGCAGGTACAGAAGAGCACCACATCGCGATCGCGCGGTATCTCCTCGTGCCGCGCCGCCAGTGCCTCGGGCGAAATATGCCGCGCGCCGGGCAGCGTGAAGGGCTCGGGAATGAGCTCCAGCGGATGGCGCAGATCGACGATGTATACCTGCTCGCCGCCGTCCAGCCGCCGTTTCAGCTCCTCGGGATCGAGGCGTGCGGTCACCAATTTTCTGAGCAGCACGCGGCGCCGGTAGAGGCGCGCAAAAAAGAAACCCACAATGCCCAGAAGAAGCAGTAAACCGGAGAACCGCCCCACCCAGTCAAGCAAATCGCCGCTGTGG
>JAKABE010000048.1 GCA_021801945.1 Acidobacteriota bacterium | reverse complement strand
GCCCAGCAGCTTCGGCCCTTTGGCCGCCCAGTCGCGCGACGAGCCGGAGCCATACTCCTTGCCCGCAATCACGATCAGCGGCACATTGCGCTCGGCATACTTCACGCTGGCGTCGAAGATGGACATCTGCTCGCCCTCGGGCAACAAACGCGTCACCCCGCCTTCGGTCCCCGGCGCCAGCTTGTTGCGCAGGCGCACGTTGGCGAAGGTTCCGCGCACCATCACTTCGTGATTGCCGCGCCGCGATCCATAGCTATTGAACTCCGACGTCTTGACGCCGTGCTCGGCCAGATACTTGCCCGCCGGCCCGTTGGCTTTGATCGCGCCCGCCGGCGAGATGTGGTCCGTCGTCACCGAGTCGCCCAGCACGGCCAGGACCCGTGCGCCTGTGATGTCTTCGACCGGCGCTGGCTTCTTGCCCATGCCATCGAAGTAGGGCGCCTGCCGGATATAGGTTGAGTCCGGCTCCCACTGGTACACGTCGCCGGTGGGGAAGCTCAGTCCCTGCCAGTTGGCGTCGCCCTTTGAAACCGTGGCGTATTCGCGCCGGAAGCCCTCGCTGTTGACGCCCTTGGCGATGGCTTCGGCTACTTCCTTCTGCGTGGGCCAAATATCCTTGAGGTAAACAGGCTTGCCGGCCTTGTCCGTCCCCAGGGGATCGGTCTCAAAGTTGTGTCCGATTCTGCCCGCCAGGGCGTAGGCCACCACCAGCGGTGGGCTCATCAGATAATTGGCCCGGACGTCCACGTTCACGCGGCCCTCGAAGTTGCGGTTGCCACTTAACACGCTGACGGCCACCAATCCATGGTCGTCGATGCTCTTTGAAACATCGGCCGGCAGCGGGCCGGAGTTGCCGATGCAGGTCGTACAGCCGTAGCCCACGACGTTGAAGCGCAGCTTTTCGAGGTACGGCAGCAGTCCCGCCTTCTGGTAGTAATCCGTGACCACGCGCGAGCCAGGCGCCAGCGAGGTCTTCACCCACGGCGGCACGCTCAATCCTTTCTCGACCGCCTTCTTAGCCAGAATTCCTGCCGCCACCATCACCGAGGGATTCGAGGTGTTGGTGCAGCTCGTGATGGCCGCAATCCCCACCTACCCATGATCGAGCTACTTGTCCGGATCGACGTTGAACCGCTCCTTGACTGTGGTGGTCACTTGAGTCGGCGACTTCTCCGCCACCGCCGCATCCGTCACTGCGGCCCGCTCCCATGCCGCTGCCGTGCGCGAGCCCAGCGGCTTGGCCGTGGGCGCCAGCAGATTGGGCAACTGTTCGGCAAAGCTCCGCGCCGCGTCTTTCAGCAGGACGCGGTCCTGCGGGCGCTTCGGTCCGGCTAAGCTCGGTTCTACCGTTCCCAGGTCCAGCTCCAGTGTCTGCGTGTACTCGGCCTCCGGCGAGTCCGCCGTGTGGAACAGCCCCTGCTCCTTGTAGTAGGCCTCCACCAGAGCAATCTGCTCCTCGCCGCGGCCGGTCAGCTTAAGGTAGCGCAGCGTCTCCGCGTCCACCGGGAAGATGCCGCAGGTGGCTCCGTACTCCGGCGACATGTTGCTGATCGTGGCCCGGTCCGCCAGCGGCAAAGCCGCGATCCCCGGCCCGTAGAACTCCACAAACTTGCCCACCACGCCCAGCTTGCGCAACGCCTGCGTCACAGTCAGCACCAGATCGGTAGCCGTTGCGCCTTCGCGCAGCTTGCCGGTCAGCCTGTAGCCCACCACCTGAGGCACCAGCATGGAAACCGGCTGGCCCAGCATGGCGGCCTCGGCCTCGATGCCGCCGACGCCCCAGCCCAACACGCCCAGGCCGTTAATCATCGTGGTGTGCGAGTCGGTGCCCACCAGCGTATCCGGGTAAGCAAAGAGTTCGCCGCCGACCTCCTTGGTAAAGACCACGCGCGCCAGATACTCCAGATTCACCTGGTGGCAGATGCCCATTCCCGGCGGCACGGCCGAGAAGTTCCGGAACGCCGTCTGCCCCCACTTCAAGAACGCGTAGCGCTCGCGGTTGCGCTGGAACTCAATCAGCGAGTTGGCCTCATAGGCTCCCGGCGTTCCGTAGGCGTCCACCTGCACGGAGTGGTCGATGACCAGCTCGGCGGGAACCAGCGGGTTCACGCGCTCGGGATCGCCGCCGAGCGTCTTGATGGCGTCGCGCATGGCCGCCAGGTCCACGACCGCGGGCACGCCGGTAAAGTCCTGCATGAGGACGCGGGCCGGCATGTAGGCGATCTCGCGGCTGGGCGCGGCCTTGGCGTCCCAGTTGGCTAAGAACTCGATCTCCGCAGCAGTGACGATTACGCCGTCCTCGCGGCGCAGCAGGTTCTCGAGCAAAATCTTGAGGCTGAAGGGCAGGCGGCTCAGGTTGAAGCCCCGTTGGGCGAGCGCCCCCAGGCGATAGATGGTATAACTCCGCTTGCCACAGGTCAGCTCGGACCGGCTCTTAAAGCTGTTCATCGCGAAAATCCCTTTCTATCCGCTCCAGGGCGGATGCATTTTCAATCTCTAGTGTCTGTCTCCCGCTTCCGCTCATCCTAGCCTCAGCGTCCGCCGCGGCGGGTCGTCGCAGCTCGAAACCGCGGTATTCAACGTTCCCTTCTAGTCTGACCGCGAACGCAGGCTGCCGCGCTCTCAACTGCGGCAACGGAAGATGGGGGAAGATCACAAATCAGTTGAAGTAGATTGCTCAGCGGGAGGAGCAGCGTCCACGATCGGGCCGCCCGCGGCGAAACCGCTTGAGCAAAGGCAAACCGGAGATGGCGAAACGGCTGCGCATCAATTCCAGGAAAATTCTATCGCTCCTGCCCGGCCAGAGGGAACCTATCCTGTACGACCAGCCCAAGTGCCGTTCGGCCGGTCCTGGGTCTACCGCGGGTGCGGACAGTGGCCCGCGCACTGCCACGTTGACGTCGGCCTGGGCGCCCATGCTGCGCCTTGAGGCAGTTCTCTCATTCCCGTCCGAAGTCCCGATACCGCTCCAGAACGTCGTGCTCGGTAATCACACCTTCGAGCTCGTCCAGATGGGCGCGGTTCACCACGGGCACCAGTGGCCAGCGATCCACATAGCGAAGCGCCATGTCCAGCGGATGGTCGGGATGCAGGAAGGGGACCTGATCTTTGCCCAGCACCACCTCCAGCGTCTGGTTGCCATTGCCGCTCTGCATCAGCGCCTCCAGATTTTCTTTGGTGATGCTGCCCCATCCTGTCGGGTGGAGGCGTACCACCAACGCATCTCTCCCACTCTTTTCGACCAGCCCGGCCGCTTTTTCCACCGTATCCCGCGAGTCCAGCACGACTTCGTTTGGAGGCTCCATGGCATCTTCGACGTGCAAGACGTCCTCTTCGCGCTGTTCCTCCATCGACGGCAATTCCACACCGTCCTGCCGGCTCAGCGCATCGAAGATCGGCGTCGGCTGCAATGCGCGGGCGATGACGTAGGCGATCGTATTGGCCAAAATTACGGGGACGATGATCGAATAGTTGCCGCTCATCTCCAAAACCATGAACACCGACGTCATGGGCGCGCGCAGGAATCCCGCAAAGAGCACGCCCATCCCCACCAGCGCATACGTACCTACAGAACCGCTCAACTGCGGAAGCAGCACATGCTGCGCTCCGCCAACCGCGGCGCCCAGCATGGCGCCGATGAACAGCGTGGGCGCAAACATCCCGCCGGGCGTTCCGCTCACGAAAGACATCAGCGTGGCGAGAATCTTCAACCCCGCCAAAATAGCCATGAACTGCCACGTAAACTGCCCGTGCATGGCTTCATCGATGTACACGTAGCCGGCCCCCATCACCTGGGGCGCGCCCAGCACCGCGATGCAACCAGTGAGTAACCCCGCCACCGCCGGCTGAACGTATTGAGCCCAGGGACGCATCCTCTTGCACACGGGACGCATGAATCCGATCCCGCTTGAAAATACAACGGACGCCAGCCCTCCCACCACACCGAGAATCGAGTAAGCAATCAGCTCCGAAGGGCGTTGCAACTCCACCGTAGGAATCCGGAAAAACGGCTCTGAGCCGAGAAACCACCTCATCACCACCGCGCTGGAGACGGCGGCCAGGACCACCGACCCCAAAATCCCCGCCGTCCATCGCCCGATGACCTCCTCGATCACGAACAGCACCGCGGAGATCGGTGCATTGAAGGCTGCCGCCAATCCGGCTGCCGCGCCCGCCGGGGCCATGAGCCGCATCCTGTCCCGCGACAGGTGCAACCGCCGCCCGATCGCCGAAGCCAGACTGGCGCCGATCTGCAGCGAAGGATCTTCCGGTCCTAGGGAGTGGCCCGATCCGATGGCCAGCGCCGAAGTGATGAACTTGCCCACCGCTGCTTTCAATGGAATGTAGCCGTTGTAGATGTAAAGCGCGGACTTGGTCTGATTGACCCCACTGCCGCGTGCCTCGGGAAACACATGAATGACGAGCACCGAGATGACCAGACCGGCAAGCGTAGGCACCAGCAGCAGCCGCGTCGTCGATGGCACAGCCCCTGTGCCCAGAAGATAGATCTGACACCAGCCAATGGCGTAGTGAAAGCAGACCACCAGGAGGCCCGAAAGTACGCCAATGAACACGGACAGAATCAGGAAGAACCGGTCCTCCCGGAACACAGACCGCAGAACCGCTGCCGGCGTGAATTCCGTCCAGCGGGTCGCAGGCCTGCTTTCGACCTCCTCGGCGGTAGCCGCCGTTTGTGCATGCGAAGACAAACTCAGTTCAATTCTCCTCGTGCAGATTTGCGATAAGAAGCAATGCTTGATCGGCTTCGGTGGGAGCCCCGCATCCGATCACGGTTTGGCGCTCGATCTGGAAGGCCAAATCCATGGCCGCGTTCACCAGGTCTGGGGTGCGCCGTAACCGCCATTCCGTAACCTGCGGCTTCAGCTTAGTCCACTGCTGCTCAAGACCCTGGAGCACCGTCGCCGGCAGCGTTGGGCTGCCTTGCGCTGGACAGGCCTTGAGACGGCTCCCGGCGGTGGCGAATGCATTCAAGGCAATCCGATTTCTTTGCGCTTGCGACAGGTCCGGAAGGTATGGATCCGTCTCCAGTACGGACTGCGCTTTTTTGAGCCAAGCCACGCTCTGCGCATCGTGGGGAGAGGTATAGACCGCGTCGCGCAGGTAGCGCTCCGCTGTCGGATAAAGCCCAAGTTGAAAGGCCGCGATTCCTGCCCCCAACATTGCTGCGTGGTCACGCCGGTTTGACCGCAGGCCAAGCCGGAACGCCGCTAGCGCCTGCTGGTAGCCCTGCGTCTGAAGAAAGAGTTGTCCTAGTTGCACTTGCTCCGGCGAGTTGTCGGGCACGTTGGCAGCCAGAGCCATTAACTCCGCCTGCGCTTGAGGCAAGGCGCGGCTGCTCAGCAAGAAGTGGATCAATTCCAGCCGGCAGTTCTGCGTCTCGGCCTCCTGATCGCCGGGCCACGTGGCATAGATCGCATCGTGGTAGAACCTTAGGGCGCGGTCCCTGTCCTTTCTTTGCGCGGAGATGCGGGCCAACTCCAGGTTAACCAATCCGTTCTCCGGTTCACGGTCCCAGAGGTTGATGAGGTAGTTGTATGCCTCGTCGGTCCGCTTCATGCCCAGCAGAGCTTCGGCCAAATCGAGCTGGTAGACGCCATTGTCGCGGGCGTAGAGCAGAGAGGTCCGGAAGTCTACCACCGCAGCGCGAAAATTGTGCGCCTTCAAGTCTGCGTTCCCTCGCGCCGACCATCGCTCCGCCAGCGATGTCTGCTGCCCGTCATAGATGCGTGACATTCCCTCCACTGCCACAAAGGCCATCGCCGTCAATCCGGTCAATAGCACCAGGTCCAACGGTTTCCGCCTCAAAAAGAGGGAAAAGTCGAGCCGTCTTGGCCCATTCGCCATGCTTTCTCCGTCAGGCTTGCGCTCACGCCTTCTTTCCCAATGATACCGTGTTGCATAAGTACCGAAATCTGAGCGCCGGAGGCTCATCAAATCGCCTCGCCCGGCGCCACTTGCCGGGATCCTCGGTTTCGCCCACCGCCTATGCGGGATTGAGTGTTCGCAGAATCACCGGGAGAAGTTGAAATATCACAGCAACTTAACGATTGCCACGCGACCACACCGACAAATGCCCGAATGCCTCATCACCGCCCCTGGAAAAATCCCGAGCAGCACCCCGCGTGTGCGGAAATGAACGATCTATGGAGGGCTTGAGCAGCAGCAACCGTCGTTATCGCGCTTCGCGCGGAACGGCAACCTTGAAAAACCTGCTTGACATCGTCAGAAGGCTTGCATAATCAATCATATACAGCAATTCTTCCGGGTGCAACTAAAATCCGCAAGTGCTTTTGAATCAGCCGCTTGCTCAAAAGCGAGATCAGGCTCACGGCAATGGGAAGAATGATTCCACAGCATCCTGAGATGCCCTAAACAACCACTACTGCGACGGCTGGATATTATAGAGGAAATAGGCCTGCAATTCGAGGTACTTCCCATGAAACGCCCTCGGTAGCGGCGGATAGTTCGAACCTACCAATGCGCCCCATGCTGCCCGGTCCAGCGCCACATCGCCCGAGCGCCCCACCAGTTCCACACTGCCAGGCATTAATCGCCCGTCGGGGAGTACTTTGAAACGGATAACTACGATCCCCGACTTGTCGATGGGCGGATTCACCTCGTCCGGAATCAGGGGATCCCATGTGCGCTCGGTCTCGTAGTGCCAGCGCGCCAGCCAGGAACTAAAGTCGACTCCCTCGGTGTCCGACAGGATGTTGACGCCGCCAGTACCGGCGCCAGGGTGCATCGGCAGTCCGTTGAATCTGGGGCTGTTGTAGGATCCCTGGCCGCGGTGCCGCATGGCGTTTTCCATGTCTCGACGCAACTGTTCAGCCGGGTTCTCAGAATTCAAGGCAAAGTTCGGCCGTGCCGGGACGGCTGCTGGCCGTGGCGCCTCAATCGGCGATTGTGACCGGGTGCTGGGTGGAATAGGCGGAGTTGGCGCGGGCTTGACCTGCTTTGGCTCGGGCTTCGGCGGCGGAGGCGGCACGGCCACCGGCGGCGCTTCCCGGTTTAACTCCTCCAGTGCTTTGCTGTCAGGCGGCTTGATCAAAGGCTTGGGTGGCGCTCTGTGTTGCTGGCGCAGCAAGTCGGGGGGCAGATTGAGATAAGTGAGATCCTGCCGCTGCTTGAGGACGTCGAAGGGGCTGATCACCTTTGGAACTTTGAGTACATACCTGGGTATCCAGGTGATGGCCGAGATCAGCGCGATGTGAAGAAGCAGAGCTAGCCAGATGCTCTCCCGCAGACGCGACCAGCGGCGCTCGTCCTCGAGATCGCTGATCATCTGGAGCAGTTCGTATGAGTCGTAGTCCGCCCACCGCGAACTGCTCATCACGCGCGAACCACCCCCGCGCGGCTCAGCGGCTGGCGTCTCGCCCGAAGCGGTGGTCTCCTCTTCGCGGCGGTCTGCGTCCTGGCTCACCTCGACCGGTCCCGTGGACTCGTTCACATTGGCTGGTGCTTGACTGGTGGGCATCTGCTGCCTAGGAGCATCTCGGAACACAGATTTAGACTCGGCTGCGGCTCCGAACCTTACTCTCCAATTGTCTCATCTCTGGTGACCCTCGAACGCATTCTCCGGCCCGTACAATGGTATCTGACCTAAGGACGGTTTTCCAGCCGGAAGGGGTAGGGGTTTGAAGTCGTTTTTTGCGCACTTGGCAGCCAAATGGAAGTTTGTTCTGCTACCTGCTCTTGCCAAGATGGGGATTTGGGGCGCATTCGTCGTCGCCATCTTCGACTCTTCTTCAATCCCCGTTCCCATCGACGCCTTCCTCGCTCTCTGGTTTTGGAACGATAGAAGCCACTTTTGGATATTTGTGGTTCTGGCCGCAGCGGGTTCGGCGTTGGGCGGCCTCGTCCCTTATTGGATCGGCCGCGCCGGCGGGGAGCTCTTCCTCCTGCAGCGCTTCAACCGAGAGCGCATCGAGAAAATCCGCAATCGCTTCGAGCGCCAGGAGTTCCTGGCTGTTCTCATCCCCTCCTTGTTGCCTCCGCCCATGCCTTGGAAGATCTTTGTCTTCGCCGCAGGCGTCTTTGAAATGCCCGTGCCGCGATTCCTGCTCGCGGTTTTTTGCGGGCGCATGGTGCGCTGGTTCACGCTTGCAATTCTGGTCATTGAACTCGGCCCCAGCGCGGTCGATCTTGTCGCCCGCCATTCCGTGGCCGCAATCATCATCGCCATCTCCCTGGTCCAGCTCGGCATTCTCGTATGGTGGATGAGAAAAAAGCGCGGCAGCCAGCAAGCAGAAGAGTAACCGGCCCTGAGCCTGACTTTACGGCAGTTCTCCGATTCCTATAGAGCATTGAGGAACGTCGACTGGGACGTTTTCTTGGGAGAAGCGCCACGCCGGGATAGCGTTCCACGCTCCTTCAATCGAAGTGCCGCTCTCATCCAGCAGTTTCCTCGGTCCCGACCTGGCAATCCGGCGGGCAGCTGGCACGCACTCGGGAAAGGGCTTTGGAGCCGGCCTTCGCCTATGTGATGTCCTCAGTGTCGTAGACTGGGACGCCTCGCTTCTTGGGCACTCCGTGCACTGAGCTGAGCAGATCCTCCACCACGTCTTCCAGTTGGCGCTGGCTCTCGATCACTGCGCTCATGCTCATCAGTTCGTCGGGCTCGGGCACCCGCTCCACCAGCGCCACGGCGTGGCACTGAGCTACGTGGTCCAGACCCAGCCCCTCGGGCGTTTTAGCCTTGATGCTTATCTGGCCAATCTCGACGTTGAGAAGGTCTGCCACGCGCGCCCGCATCTCGGGGGCAATAGGGGAGATCTTGGGTGCTTTGAGGATCAGTGTGACGTCAACATTGGCGATGCGGTAGCCGGCGTTTTGCAGCTCCTCCATGGCCAGATTCAGGAAGATGGCCGAGTCGGCGCCCTTCCAGCGTGGATCGCCGGGAGGGAAAAAACTGCCGATGTCGCCGGCGGCCACCGCGCCCAGCAGCGCGTCGGTGACGGCATGGAGCAGCACATCGCCGTCAGAGTGCCCGGCCAATCCCTCGGGATGGTCCATCTTCAGGCCGCCCAAATGCAGCGGAACCCCCGGCTCGAAGGCGTGCGAGTCGTAGCCGAATCCGATCCGTATATCCATGATTCGAGTGGCTCTCCGTGCCGTCACAAGAAAAGCTGATGGCCATACCCCAGCCGCCGCCGGGCCAGAATCAGTGCCCGCGCTGCTGCAGGTAGAACTCGGCCAACGCCAAATCGCTGGCCTGAGTAATCTTCAGATTAACCTGAGAACCGGGCACGACGGCTACGGAATACCCCGCGCGCTCCACTACCGAGGCTTCGTCGGTGCCCACAAAGCCGTCTGCGATAGCCTCGGCAAAGGCGTTCTTGAGCAGCCCGTACCGAAATCCCTGTGGCGTCTGCGCCTGCACCACGAACTCGCGGGGGATCGTGGCCGTGATCACCGCTCCGTGCGCCGTCCGCTCCACCTGCTTGATGGTATCCACCGCCGGGAGGCCCACAATGGCCGCTCCATGAGCAACGACCGCGTCGATGGTGCGCTCGATGGTAGCAGCGTCGATCAGCGGCCGCACCGCGTCATGCACGAGCACGATGTCGTCCGCCTCAGCCGGCAGGCTGGCCAGCGCGTTGGCCACCGATTCCTGCCGCTTTTCTCCGCCCTCCACCACGTGTGCGCGTCCTGAAAAGCCGTACTCATCAATTTGCGCCTCCACGCGCTCCATCTCCGGTTTGCGCACGGCGACGTAGATTGCGGTCACCCGCTTCACCGCGGCAAAGGCGCGCAGTGAATGAATGAGAATCGGGACTCCGTCCAGGGCCAAAAACTGCTTTGGTTGTGGTCCGGCCATCCGGGTGCCCAGCCCTGCGGCGGGCAGAATCGCGAAAACCTGCATACGGGCTGGAGTATACAACGCCCAGGGCATCCCAAAGCACTCCCTCCCTCGCTCCAGCTATAATCCTCCAGCTTCGAGCGGGAACTCATCGGGTTTATTGGGAAGACCGCGGCGCGCTTGCGCTGTGGGCAGCAGACCGCTGCATTTCATCCAGCTACTCTGCCCATGCGCCGCGAGCTTATCATTCTTGCGTGCCCCGAACGCCATCTCCAAAACGCACACCTGGCCCGGCGGCGACGCTTGTGCCTCCGCTCGGGCTCGACACCGCAATGCTAAAGCCCGGCCTGCGGCTGGCTATCGGCCTTTCGGGGGGCGCGGATTCCGTGGCTCTGCTGCGCGTCCTGGCCGCACGGAGAAGAGAGCTCGGAATCGTCCTCCACGCCGCCCACCTGCATCACGGCCTGCGCGGTCAAGAAGCCGATGTCGATCTCAATTTCTGCCGCGAGCTGGCAGCCAAGCTGGATCTGCCCTTTCATGAAGCGCACGTTGATACGGCCAGCGAGGCGCGTGCAAACGAGAGATCGGGCAAGCCTGCAGAGACCATCGAGGAGGCGGCGCGGCGACTGCGCTACGCGTGGTTCCGGCAATTGATGGCCGCGGGCGAAATCGACGCAGTAGCCACGGCGCACACCCTGGATGACCAGGCCGAGACCGTGCTTGCCAAATTCCTGCGCGGCGCCTGGACGGAAGGGCTGGCGGGCATTCATCCGGTCCTTGAGTTCCCGGAGGGCCGTATTTTGCGCCCGCTACTGGCCGCCACGCGCGCTGAAGTGGAAGCTGAACTGCGCTCTCTTGAACAACCCTGGCGCGAGGACTCCTCCAACCTCCATTTTTCTTTCTCACGTAACCGCATCCGCCACGAGCTGCTGCCTCTGCTCGAAGGCTGGAACCCGCGCTTGCGCGAGCACCTGGTGCAAATGGCCGAGCTGGCTCGCGATGAGGAATCCTGGTGGCAGACGGAACTGGCCCGCCTGGCGCCTCAGCTTCTTTTGCCGGGATGGCCGGCGCGCGGGGGCGGCCGGGCCACAGGCGGTCCGGCACCCTCCTTGGCCATCGACGTGATGCGCCTGGCCGCGCTGCCCGCCGCCTTGCAGCGCAGGCTTCTACGTTACGCCGCGGAGAAACTAGGTCCAGCTCTCGACTTCCCATCCACCGAGGTGCTGCGTGCGCTGGCTCTCGCCGGCCGCGCCGGCCAAAGGCGCGACCTTGCCGGGGGGCTTTGCGCCGAACGCACCCACCGCGAGTTGCACCTTACGGTTGAGGCTCAGGCGTCCGAAGCCGGAACCTCCGGTCCTTCCCCCCTCCCGGCCCCCACCTACACCGTAGAAATCCCCGGGGAAATTCTGGCTCCCGCCTTCGGCCTTCGCTTGCGTATCGATGCTCCCGGGCTGCCCCTTGCGCCCCAAGGCGGCTCGCCCGCGGCTGCACGCACCGCTACGCTGCGCAACTGGAACCCCGGCGACCGCGTCAGGCTGCGCCACTCCGGCAGCGAGCGCAAAGTCAAAGAAGTGCTGGAACAGCTGAGAGTTACGGGAAGCAGCCGGGCACTTTGGCCGGTCCTTGAAATGGGCGGCCGCTTGGTATGGATGAAGGGGGTGGAGCTGCAGCCCGAGGCGGGCGTTGCCGTGGCCGCATCTCCATTGGAGGGTGAACAAGCCGCCCCAATCCGGGATGGGCCATTCCGGGTTGGGTAAAAGTCCGGGCGCGCGTTCAGCCTTGATTTTGCTGCAACTTGAGCGGCATTCGAGTACAATCGAAGCTACCGCTCGCCCACGCGGCAAGGGGGGCGGGGATGGCCGCCAAGATGCCGAGTACTTTCTGGAACTGTAGGTGAATTGGCGGCGTCTAAAGAAGTGAGCGGTATTGCGCGGTGAGGGGCGTCCACATCAGGTTATTTCCCTGCCGCAAAGAGGAGTTCTGGTGAGTTCAAGCGTTAAAACCATCCTGTTCTGGGTCTTTATTCTGATCTGCCTCATGCTTCTCTGGGGGGTGGTGCAGAGAAGCGCGAACATGGGCAAGGAAACGGAAATTCCTTATTCCGATCTCTTTGCCAAGGTGCAGAACGGGCAGGTCCAGGATGCCGTGATTCAGGGCGACGAACTCCGCGGCCACCTCAAGGCCTCGCCGAAGGATGAGTTCCACACCACGATTCCCTCGAACTATGAGGATCTTGAGAAGGCCTTGTTGGCGGCCAAGGTCAACTTCTCCATCAAGCAGCCCAACAGTAACATTTTGATCCCCTTGCTGATCAACGTTGGCCCATTTGTGTTGTTGGGTGCCATCTGGTTCTTCATGCTGCGTCAGATGCAGTCAGGGGGCAACAAAGCGCTTTCGTTCGGCAAGAGTCGTGCGCGCCTGCTCTCCATGCAGCAGAAAAAGGTCACGTTTAAAGACGTGGCCGGGGTGGACGAGGCCAAAGAAGAGCTCAAAGAGATCATCGAATACCTGCGCGAGCCGCAGAAATTCCAAAAGCTGGGCGGGCGCATCCCAAAGGGCGTGTTGCTGGTTGGCCCTCCGGGAACCGGCAAGACCTTGTTGGCGCGTGCCGTGGCTGGTGAAGCCAATGTTCCGTTCTTCTCCATCTCCGGCTCCGACTTCGTGGAGATGTTTGTCGGTGTGGGCGCCAGCCGTGTCCGCGACCTCTTCGAGCAGGGCAAAAAGAACGCGCCCTGCATTATCTTCATCGACGAAATCGACGCCGTCGGCCGCCATCGCGGCGCTGGCTTGGGTGGCGGTCACGATGAGCGCGAGCAGACCTTGAACCAGTTGCTCGTGGAGATGGATGGCTTCGAGTCCAATGACGGCGTCATTCTGGTCGCCGCCACCAATCGCCCCGACGTGCTTGATCCCGCTCTGCTTCGCCCCGGCCGCTTTGACCGTCGCGTGGTCGTGGGCCTGCCGGACGTTCGCGGTCGTGAGGAGATTCTCCGCGTTCACGTGAAGAAGGTTCCCATCTCTGACGACGTGAACCTGAACGTGCTGGCGCGCGGAACGCCGGGCTTTAGCGGCGCTGATCTGGCCAACATGGTCAATGAGGCCGCCCTCAACGCCGCCCGCGCCAACCGCAAGCAAGTCACCATGTACGATTGCGAACTGGCCAAGGACAAAGTGCTCATGGGCGCCGAGCGCAAGTCCATGCTGCTGACCGACGAGGAGAAGAAGGTCACCGCCTATCACGAGGCCGGCCACGCGTTGGTGTCCTACATGCGCGACCACTCCGACCCCATCCACAAGGTCACCATCATCCCGCGCGGCATGGCGCTGGGCGTGACGGTCTATCTGCCCGACGACCGCCACAACTACACCCGCGAGTACCTGGAGACGCG
>JAKABE010000047.1 GCA_021801945.1 Acidobacteriota bacterium | reverse complement strand
CATCCCGAACTGAACTTCGAGCTCGTCTCCTCGGCCCGCACCATCGTCTCCGCTCCGCCCGTCGCGCGCACGGCCGAACGGATCTACCAGATCTTCGGCAAGGAGACGCTCAGCCAGCTCCTGCCCCTTGCCGCTGAAGCTCCGCTGGCTCACGCCGGTCTGCCTGAGGCGCCCCCGTGGAAGAAGGATCCGGACGAGCCG
Organism: Acidobacteriota bacterium; assembly: GCA_021801945.1. The sequence continues at coordinate 13,221 of JAKABE010000047.1, read as the reverse complement.
CCCCGCGATCCCGGCGTGCTCCGCATGACGGGTTTCTACTCCAAGCCCGAGCTTCAGAAACTCAACCGCAACTCCATCTATATCTTTGTGAATAAGCGCCTGATTCGCGACCGCTTGCTCATGCACGCGATCTCCGAGGCCTATCGCAACGTGATTCCGCCCACCAGCTACCCGGTGGTGCTCCTCTTTCTGGAAATGCCGCCCGAGGAGGTGGACGTGAACGTCCATCCCGCCAAGACCGAGGTGCGCTTCCGGCAGCAAAGCTTAATACATGATTTTGTGCGGGATAGCCTGCGAACCGCCCTCATCAAGGCCCGTCCTGCCGCGGGTTTCCTGGCCGCGCTCGACTCTCAGCCCTCGGCCAGTCCGTCGCTGATGCCGCCCGGCACCTCGTCGCTTCCTGGTGCTCCGGACGTTGCTCCACCCGCAGCCTTGCCGGACTCCGATCCCGGCGCCTTCGCAGATCCCCGTTCTGGCGCAGCACCCTTCCACCTCACGCCGCGTTCATCTGCTCCCGCGCCTGGCAGACTGCCCTTCGGCGCGGCGGTTCAAGACGGCCAGAGCTTGGATCCAGGCGGTTTCGACCGGAGGACCTGGGGCGAGGCCGCCGCCGCGATTTTTCGGCCACCCGCCACGCCTGGACCGGAAGGCTGCGACAATAGCCCCCTCGCAGGATTCAATTCTCCTTTTGCGCAGGACTTGGACTTGGACCCAGCCGCCGCCACTGCCTTGGTGGAAGCCGAGCAGAGTGCGGCCAATCTCAGTCATCTGTCCTCGCTTAAGCCCCTGGGCCAGTTGCGCGAATCCTTCATCCTGGCTACCAACGACGAGGGGCTCTGGATCATCGACCAGCACGTGGCCCACGAACGTGTGCTTTTTGAGAAGATTGTCCGTGATCGTCAGGTGGAGCGGGCCCAGCGGCAGAGGCTGCTGATGCCCTTTCTCGTAGAGTTGAAACCCGAACAGATGGTCGTCTTCGCGCGCATCGCAGAGGAACTGGAACAAAACGGCTTCGAGGCGGAGCCTTTCGGCCCGCAAACGATTGCGGTCAAGGCGGCACCGGTCGGTCTGGAAGGAGCAGCCTTGGAGCGAATGCTCGGCGAGATCATCGATCAATCGGCCGGTCTTCATGAGGAAGCCACGCGGAATGAAGATCTTACGGCCTTGCGCACGCGCATTGCCGCCTCGATAGCCTGCCACTCCGCCATCAAGGTGAATACGGCACTTGACCCGGCCCGTATAGAGTGGCTATTGTTGGAACTTGCGAGGACGAAACACCCAACCAGTTGCCCGCACGGACGGCCAATAGCATTGTTGTATTCTTGGAAGGAAATCCTGCGGGCATTCCAACGGGCATGAAACGTTTGGTGGGAGGTTAACTTCTTCTTTGGAATGGAGTTAGCAATATTTAAGAAAAAAAAGAAAGATCCGGGACAAAGTATCCTGAGTCACTACGCTTCAGTCGACGCGACCACTGCAATCGGTTCTCTTCACGTATGGGCATGGCCCATGGGTGGGTAGGCGGCAAACTAAATCAGGACTACACTGAGAAGGAACTCCTGGTTTTGCCGTAAAGCCAGCCTGGAAGCGAGGTTTTCTTTGACATCAGAACAACTGGAAGCATCGCGCGCCGAAAGGATGCGCCTGAACGGACCTGGGACTCCCACAATGGAGGACGCCCGCACCTGGATGGAGGAGACAGGATTGTGTCTCTTTCCGCCTCACCGCCAACATACGTCCTTTGTGGCGCCGTCATTTGTGGAAGCAGTCGCGGGCCAGCGCAACCCGGCTCCGGACCCCAAACAGAATGCGCTGGCCGAAGAGATCCTCATCCGCCTGGAAAAAGAGGATGTGGCGGTGCGCCTGAACCTCCTCGGCCAACCCGGGGAAAGACCGGATTTCGTGGTGGCCAGCTGGGTTCTGCCCTATGTCTACGCGCTGAGGGGGGACCGCGACTGGCGGCGCAGCCCGCAACTGACCGGGTCGCGGCAGGTTTCGCCACTCGCGGTCCAGGCGTACAAGCTGCTGGAGGCAGGCGACGCCACCATTCCCCAGCTCAAGCACACCCTTGGCAGAGAGGTGACGGAAGCGGCAGTCCTACGCGCCATCACTGAACTCTGGCAGCAGCTTCGCATCATTCCGGTGGTTTCGGCACCTGGAGAAGCGGCGCGTTGGCAACTGCTACGGCACCGCTTCCAAAAGGCGATCGCCGAGGGCGCGTCTACCTCGCAAGTGACAGCGATCTCTGTGCTTGCGTCGATTTACCTGCAAGCCGTCATCGCTGCCAGCATGGAAGAAGTGGAGCTATTCCTGGCCCCGCTGACGGCACGGAGCAAGATCCGCGAGGTGCTTCGCGGCCTGGTTGCTACCCGCCAGGTGCATACTCTTCCGTTGGGCCATGCAACCCACTTTTACGTGGCCGGAACGCTGCCGGAGTTTGCCACACCGTCCACGATCTTCGCGAGCACGGCGGTGCCCGCTTCCAGCTATTTTCTCCGCTCGTACGATCATGAAGAGGAACTGGACGAGGTCGAACATTCACCGGCGGTTCCCACTGGAGCGCCGGCTCCCGCGGAATTGAAAAGGACTGGCGAGCCACACACGCCGCGAACGCCTGTGGCACACAAGCCCGTACTGGGCGGCAAATCCGCCAACGCGCGGCCACACTTCAGCCGCTCCAGCCGCACCCGCGACCGCAAGCCCGCATCTTCACCCGGGAACGGCCGCGCGGCCCGGCGTAGCGGGACCGAATCTCGCGCGTTCAGCGCCAGCTCGACCGGGACCCGCTCAGCCAACGGGAACAGGAATGGAACCCATGCGGGCACTCGGTCTGAAAATGGATCACGATCGAACGGCCGCAGCAGTATCCGCGCCAACCGCCGAAGCACGGGCAGCTTGGGGGTGAGGAAATCCGCCTCTTCCGCCTCGGCAGTCAGCCCGCGCAACGGCCATAACAGGAATGGGAAGGTTCTCGGCGCATCCAACGGCACGGCGCGCGGTGGCCGCAGGCCGGCTTTGGCGGCGGGGGCTAAGGCTGGAAGCAGCAAGCAGTACGGTTTTACCGCTCCATCCCGGCAGAGGACAAAAAAGCGCGGATGAAGCCCGATGGCAGGTTCTAAATCCGTGCGCAAGGCAATCATCGCCATCGACGGGCCGGCAGGCGCAGGCAAGAGCACGATTGCACGGCGGTTAGCCCGTCGCTTCGGTCTGCTGAATCTGGAAACCGGCGCCATGTACCGAGCCTTTGCCCTCAAAGCGCTACAGTCGAAAGTCTCCCTGGAAGACAGTGCGGCGCTGGAATGTCTTGCCATCGAGACTTCCATTCGCCTCGAAGCTGGAGAAGAGGAAAACCGCGTTCTGCTCGACGGCGAGGATGTGACGGCGCTGATCCGCGCTCCGGAGGTCACCGATGCCGCCTCCCGGGTGAGTGCTTTCCCTCCCGTTCGGGCCTGGATGGTGGGCCTGCAACAACGCCTGGGTGCGGCCGGCGGGGTGGTAATGGAGGGCCGCGACATCGGTACCGTGGTCTTCCCAAACGCCGAAGTGAAGATCTTCCTCGATGCAGCTCCAGAGGTGCGCGGTCAGCGGCGTTTTGAGCAACTTGGTCCCGCGCCTGCTCGGCAACCCGAAGAAGTCATCCGCGACCTGCACGCCCGCGACGAGCGCGATCGCAACCGCCCCGATTCACCTCTGAAGCCAGCTGCGAACGCCGTTTTGCTTGACTCCACGCACATGACCTTGGAAGAAGCTGTCGAGGCAGCGCAGGCTATCGTGCTGGCAAAACTGAGCAACGCTGAGCACCAGACCTGACCTGGACGATCTTTCCGGCCATGGCTGTCGAGGCCGGCCGCGCCCCGACATTGGCGTCCTGGAACTGGCAGCACTCTCATTCGCGAAGTCACCACCCACCGCGCTGGATGCACGCCCCCAATCAAGTTTCTCTCCATCGAAAAAAGAAGGTATTCTTTTAACCAAATCCGGCTTACTGTTCGTTACATAAGTTCATCGAGCCAAAGCGATTCTCTGGTACGCTGATTGTATCCGGAGGAGCCCATGGCTGTTCGTTGCCGAATGTGCGGATCCTTAGAGCTTCGTCCATCCCATCTGCGTCTTGAGGATCTAGCCCACCTGCTGCTGCTACGGTATCCAGTGCGTTGCCGCATATGCCGTCTGAGGGACTATGTTTTTGTGCCCCTGGTTCGAGGCATGAAGCTGCATGCTCGGCTGCGTCACAAAAATTGCTCGCACCCTAAGAATGCGGAGGCAAGTCACTGACGCCCAGTGAATCCTGTTTGCACCTTAGCCCGGCCCACTCCCCGACCATGGCAACGCCAAAACGCCAAATAGGATAGGCTTGAGGTGTATGGAGATCACTTGCAGCCGCTGTCACCAGGCCGTACCCGCGAATGCCTGCTACTGCCCGGTCTGTGGCCTGCCGCAACTTGTCCTCGACACCGAGGGCGCACTCGAAGCGGAAACGCCCTCGGGACGAAACAGGAAGGTGCGGAGCGCCGACAGCGTGGACTGGAAAGCGGTGTTGCGCTTTGCACTGATGCTCGCAGTTCCTGCGGGAGTTCTGTGCTCGGTTCTTTCTCCCGTAGGCATCTTCGGGTTGGTGCTGATGGGCGCGACAGCCGCCTGGGTGGTTTCCCTTTACCTGCGCACTCAGCGCCCGGCATGGATCACCACCGGCGCGGGTGCCCGGATTGGCTTGGTGACGGGACTCTTAGGCGCCTGGACGGCCGCTGCAACAACAGGCATCACCCTCTATGCGATGCGCTTTTGGCTGCATGAGGGGCGGGTCTTCGACAACTTCTGGAATCGTTTTGTCAGCCAGCAGATGAGCCAGCAGTGGACCTCGATGGGAATCGACGCGCAGACCATTTTCCAAGCCAAGGTCTGGTTGCTGTCGCCGGAAGGTCGCGCCGGCTGGGTTTTGGGCGCCGTTCTTTTTCTTATGGCTGCGCTTCTTCTGGTTGCCATTGCCGGCGGCGCATTGGGTGCGCGCTTCCATGCCCGCTCACGGCGACCAGAGCTTTAGTAGAGCGTTTTCGCGTCCCTTGTTTACAGCGCAATTTCGTGCAAGGCGGGCTTTTCGTAGCCAAGAGCCCATTTGACCGCACGGATTCTTTAAGGAGCGGAATCGAAGAGGCAGGAACCGCCCTCCTGACGGGATCACTTTCACCCGCGCTGTTGAAGCCGCGGGAGTGCTCGCTCGACCATGCACACCACGAGACGCCTCCCTGGGGCCTTGACGCCGCACTTCTCCACAGCTTGCCCCAGGCCCCCTGTCCTTCGTATCATCCGGCAAGAGCCTTTTCAGCATCGCGACGGCAGAGGCCGGTCATTTTCACTCGGAAACCGGCGGAACCGCACGTCGGGCATCAACCTCTGTCCCACTGGTCAGGTAACGCTGGAGGCACGAGAAGCAAATACCCATGAGCGAAACGGAAACCAAACCCGGCTTGCGAGTCAAAGGGCGGCTGATGTCAGCCTCCGAAATCGAGCGTACCCTGGTGCGCCTAGCGCACGAGATCGTGGAAAAGAGTAACGGCAGCGAAGACCTGGCACTCATCGGGATCAAGCGCCGCGGCGTTCCCTTGGCGCAGCGCTTGGGCAAGTTGATCGCAGGCATTGAAAAGCGTGAAGTGGACACGGGTGTCCTCGACATCCAGTTCTACCGCGACGATCTTTCCACTGCCGGTTCGCGCCCCGTAGTTACGCCGGGCGACATCGGGTTTGATGTCGTCGGACGCGACGTGGTAATCTGCGACGACGTTCTTTATACGGGCCGAACCGTGCGCGCAGCCCTGGATGCGCTCTTCGATCACGGCCGCCCGCGACGTGTGCAACTGGCCGTGCTGATTGACCGCGGCCACCGCGAACTGCCGATCGAAGCACAGTACATTGGCAAGCACGTTCCCACCAGCAACCGGGAGATCATTGAAGTGAAGTTCCAGGAAGTTGACGGCACGGAACAAGTGCTGCTGGTCGAGAAGGCATGAACAACAAGCCCTCAGCTTTCAGCCGTCAGCTCTCAGGTTTAAGGCCGAGGAACTCTGCACCGGCAGCCGATTTGGAGTGGAAGCTGAGAGCTGAAAGCTGAAAGCTGTCTTGACATGAACCCGACTGCCAACGCCGTACACCGCACGTTGTTTACGCCGCCCGCGCCAGAATCCGCATTTCCGTACAATCCGGGCTCGCTGCTTTCAGTGCTCGACCTGACAGTGGAGGAGGTGAGCCGCCTGCTGGCTCGCGCCACCACCCTCGAGCACATGGACCCGCTCATCCGAGATCAAATCCTCTCGAAGCGGCGCGTTGCGCTGCTCTTCTACGAGTCGTCCACGCGCACGCGCACCAGCTTCGAGCTGGCCTGCAAAGCTCTGGGCGTGGACACGACTCTGGTTTCGAACCTCAGCTCCAGCATCGAGAAGGGCGAGTCGCTCAAAGACACCGGACTCACCCTGCGCGCCTTGGGCGCCGAGGCCATCATCCTGCGGCACAACTCGTCAGGCGCGGCCTGGCTGCTGGAAGCCTCCACGCGGCTGCCTGTGATCAGCGCAGGCGACGGGATGCATGAGCACCCCACTCAGGCGCTGCTCGATCTGCGCACCATCCTCGCTCATCTGCGGCCTGGAATCGGCGAGGTGAACGAGGAGACGCTGGCCGGCGTCACCGTGACCATCGTGGGCGACATCCTGCACAGCCGCGTGGCCCGCTCCAATATGCTGCTGTTACCGCGGCTGGGCGCGCGCGTCCTGCTCTGCGGACCCAAGGAGCTGCTCCCCGAACAGGCAGCGCGCTCCGGTCCCGAAATCTCACCCCAACGGCAAGGACCCGCCGCTGGGGGCCCCGGCATTGAGATCGAGCGCAACTTCGAGGCGGCGCTGCGCCAGTCGCAGGCCGTGATGATGCTGCGCATCCAGGCTGAACGGCTGGCCGGCCTGCAACTGGATCTCGATGAGTTCAAGGCCCGCTACCAGCTCACCGGCCAGATGCTGGCTGCCTACGCCCCCTCGGCGCTGGTCATGCATCCCGGCCCCATCATCCGAGGCATGGAGATCACCGCTGGCGTGGCCGACGGCCCGCAATCGGTCATTCTCGAACAGGTCGCCAATGGTCTGGCCATCCGTATGGCCGTGGTCGAGCGCGCACTCACGGCACAATCCAGTGGATCGAAGACAGGAGGCCGCTCATGAATCCGCTCGCCATCTGCAATGGCCGCCTGATTGATCCCACAGGCGGCGTGGACGCCCCCAAGGACATTCTTCTCAAGGAGGGCCGGGTGGCCGAGATCGCGACTCCCGGCAAGCTCAAATTACCCGAAGGGGCTGAGACTCTGGACGCCGCCGGCCTCATCGTGGCGCCGGGCCTCGTGGATATGCACGTCCACCTGCGCGAGCCTGGCCAGACCTACAAGGAGACCATCGCTACCGGCACAGCCGCGGCCGCCGCGGGCGGGTTCACGGCCGTCGCCGCCATGCCCAACACGACGCCGGTGAATGACTCGCCCGAGGTCACCCGCTGGATGCAGGCCCCGGAGCGCGGCGCCGCCGTCCGCGTCTTTCCTATCGCCGCCGCCACGCGCGGATCGAAGGGCGAGGCGCTGAGTGATTACGCCGCCCTCAAATCCGCCGGCGCGGTCGCCGTCACCGACGATGGCCTGCCCATCCTCAAGGACGTCATGATGCGCGAGGTGCTGGCCGCAGCCGCCCGCGCGGGCTTGAGTGTCATCCAGCACGCAGAGGACACGCGCCTCTCCAAGGGCGCGTGCATGAACCTCGGCCCCGTTTCCTTCAAGCTGGGCCTGCGCGGGGTGCCACCGGAGGCCGAGTCAAACGTCGTCGAGCGGGACATCCGCCTGGTGGCCGAACTACGCGACGCCCGCGCCCATCTGCACGTTGCCCACACCTCTACGGCTGCCTCGCTGAATGCCGTGCGGCAAGCCCGGCGTAACGGCCTGCGCGTGACCTGCGAGGTCGCGCCCCATCACTTCCTGCTGACCGAGGAGCACGTGGGGCTCTACAACACCCACGCCAAGATGAACCCTCCGCTGCGTTCCGCCGCCGACCGCGACGCCATGATCGAAGGCCTTCTTGACGGCGTGGTGGATGCGATCGCCACCGATCACGCGCCCCACGCCCAGCACGAGAAGGAGATCGAGTTCGAGCTCGCCCCCAACGGCATCACCGGCCTTGAAACCGCGCTCGGCCTGGCACTGCGCTGGCTGCACGCGGAGTGGAAGATGCCCCTGGGCCGTGTGTTGAGCTTATTGAGCGCCCAGCCCGCCGCGCTGCTGGGCTTGAAGGGCCGGGGCACGCTCGCCGTAGGCAGCTTTGCCGATGTGGTCGTCTTCGATCCCAAGGCCGAGTGGACCTACCGCGCCACGGAGTCCAGGTCCAAGGCAAAAAACACTCCCTTCGACGGCTGGACCATGCAAGGCAAGATCCGCTGGACCATCAGCGAGGGCCGCGTCGCGTACGCGAATCCGGCTTAAGTACGAAAGTTGGCGAATCCCGAAGGGGCCAGGGTTCAAGACAGTTGTGGGGGCTTTTCGGCCCAGGACCGGGAGAATATGCCGCTGGCTTGACGATTGATCAGGCAAGCGGATGAGTTGAATGGATCGGCTGCCCTTCAAGCGGTCCAATTGGAGGACACCGAGCGTTCCGGCTCTCTGCTGGAACGCTCGGAGGTCGCCTGCCCGCGCGGCAGCATGGTCAGGAGCCGGCCACCGGTCGGATGCGCCTCTGGCTCTCTGGCCACCTGACGCCAGGCATCCCGCACATTGCACACACAAGCGATGGCGTGCTCAAACTTCTGCTTAGAAGCAGACTGCGAGGCCTGCAAAATCTGCGCAAAGATGGAGGCATAAAACTCGCTCAGTGCCTCCGCCGGCCTTCCGCCCACATCCATGCGCAAACGAGCTTGCAGGTGAAGGATGATGTCCAGCGCCCGTTTGACGGCCGCTCTGCGCTCCTCCGCATTGCCGCGCTCGACCGCCTCCATCGCCGCATACAGGAAACGGATGATGCCGTCGTAGAGCGCCACCACTAGATCCACCGCCGACGCTCCATCCAAGGCGTGTTCCTGGTAACTTCCCATGAAAGTCTCGCTCCTTAACCGTTCGCACCCGGGTTATAGCCTGTGATTGCTGAGTAAAGCTCATTCATGCCGTTCAACTGCGAGGGGAGTTCCTGCAGGATCTGGTTGGCTTGATTCAACTCCGCAGTCAGACTGGCTTGCTCCGCGGAGATCAGGGCGTTCTCCTTGGAGATCTGCGCGTTCAGGGTTGATTCGATACTGCTGTTGGATTTGGAGGCCAGCGACAGGATGCCGGTCGATGAGCTAGTGCCGGCGTTGTTCAGGGTGCTGGCAAAGGATCTGCCCCAACTGTTCGCATTTTGGAAGAATCCCATCACGCCGGAGTAATCGGTGTTCAGCACCGAATCCAGAGCGTTGGCATCGAAGGTCAGCGTGCCATCGTTGTTCACGCTGATGCCGAGGCTGGTCAGGTTGTTGATGTCCGAGCCAGCGCCGTTATAGTTCAAAGCCGTGCTGGTGGCCGTATCGGTGACCGACGAGGTCACCGTCAAGGCTCCGGCCGCGCCTGCCAGGTTCGAGAGCAACTCCAGGTACGGACCGCTACTGTTGGTCACTACGCTGGCCGTGACTCCGATGTTGGCCGCGTTGATGGCCGCCGCCAGCCCGGCCAGCGTATCCGGCGTCGATGAGTCGCCTACATGGATGGTCTGCGGCGTGCCGCTCGCACCCACCTGAATGGTGATGGAACCGGAGAGCGCATCGCCGGCGCTCTGGATCGCGTCCAGATAGCCATTGGGGTTTGTGGCGTTCAAGCCGCCCAGCAATTGCTGCTGCAGCAGGGAGAGCGTGGGCGAGCCGAACAGCGGCTCGGGATTGCCCGAGCTATCATTGCCTTCCTGCGTGTTGATGGCGCTGACCAGCGAGTTGTAGTCGCTCACAAACTGATTGACCGTGCTCTCGACCTCCGTGTTGTCGTTGCCGATGATCACCTGCACCTGCTCGGGATTGCCGCTCGAGTCCTTGGGGCTCGGCTCCAGAAGCTGAAAGGTCACGCCGGGAATGAGATTGGCCACCGTGTTGGAGGCGCTCTTCAGGGCCACGCCGTCCACCGTGAGGCTGGCATCGGAGCCGGTCACCGCCGAGCTGTAACCCAGCGTGGTATCGCTGATGTTCGCGGTTACGCTCAGCGCGCCGGCCGACCCGTCGGTCTGCGACTGCAGCGACAGGCTGTACGTGCCGTCATTGTTCTGGACCACCGAGGCCGTCACCCCCAGCGCCGCCTGGTTGATGGTATCGGCCAGCGTAGAGAGGGTGTCGTCAGAGGAATCGATGGTAAACGTCTGCGCCGTGCCCGCGCCCACCCCGATCGTGATCTGGCCGGAGAGCGTATCGCTCTCGCCGGCCACCGCGCCCAGCGTTCCGCTGTCGGCCGTCGTGCTTGTGTAGCCGTTGGGATCGGAGTACGCCAGAGCGACGCCGTAGTTGCCGCTGGTGTCGGAGATGTTGTTCGCGGCCACCGTGATGTTTCCGTTGGCGCCCGAGGTATTCGAAACCAGGCTCAGCCGTGAGCCGTTCGCATCCGTCAGCACGCTGGCCGTGATGCCCACCCCTGACGCGTTGATGGCCGAAGCCAGCCCGGCCAGCGTGTTGTCGGAGGAATCGAGCGTGATGGTCTGCGCCTTGTTGCTGCCTACCTGCAAAGTGATCGATCCCGAGAGCGTGTCCGAGGCGTCGCTGACCGGGGCCAGATAGCCGCTCGCCGTCTGCGCCAGGCTGTTCACGGCCACGGTGTGCGTGCCCGCCGTCGCCGCCGAGGAGGCCGCCGTCAGCTCCAGCACGTTGGTGTCGGAGCTGGACCCGGTCTTCTGCGCCAACACGCCCTGAAAGTCGGTTAGCTGGCTCATGTCGTTGGAGAGATTCGAAAACAGCGTGCCCAGGTTGGAGATCACCGTGTCCTGGCTCTGGAGGCTGCTCAACTGGCTCTGCCAGGGCTTCTCCACGTTCTGGAGGTTGCTGACGATCTCCGCCACCGTGGCGCTGACGTCAAATCCCGCTCCGCTCGTGGGCGATCCGAAACTCAAACCCACCGTTCCCATCCGGCCCTCCGCAATGCGTTGCAGCAGCCCTGCATCCAACCGGCGCGCAGACGCATTGAAAAACTCTCATTATGCGCATTCGTCCCACGAAGAAACGGATGCCCGAGGCGCACTGCTTCTCACTCCATCCTTATCGGCGAAGGCGGCGAAGCAATGAATCACTTCGCCGCGCCAGGGGGGGGCCCAACCCAAAAAGAAGGGCGCCCGTGAGGACGCCCTTCTGCTATTGGCGGCCATGCGCCGCGTGTTTTACTGCAACAGCTTCAGCACTTCCTGCTGCACGCTGTTGGCCTGCGCCAAAGCCGAGATGCCGGTCTGGCTCAGGATCTCGAACTTCGACATGTCAGAGGCGGCCTGCGCATAGTCGGTAGCCTGCACCGCATTCTGCGCCGCCTGGATGTTCTGCTGTTGGGTGCTCATTACGTTGCTGACGGCATTGAGAGTATTGATCTGCGCGCCAATGTAGCCATCCTGGGCGGCCACGTCGGCAATGGCCGAGTTGAGGGCGGTCAGCGCCGCCTGAGCGTCGGCCTGCGAGCTCAGGCTGGTGGCGCTCAAGTTCTCTCCGGCACTATCGGAGTAGCTGATGGTGGCCGTCCCGGTACCATTCGTATCCGCGGTCAGTCCCGCAAGATTGCTGGCCGTCTGACCTGAGGTACCGTCGTAGATGTTGCCGCTCGCCGCAACACCTACGCTGTAGTAAGCACTTGCGGCCGTTGGCGAGTTACTGATGGAGCCGCCGGTGCTGTCCGTAAGACTGGCGGTGTTAACACTCACCGCTGAGTTGGAAGTGGTAAACGTCAGAACATCGGTCGCTGAGCTGTTCGCGTCCGTAACGGTAACACCCAAGTCTAGGCTGTTGATATACGATGCCAGCGTCGTAGCGTTGGTGTTGCCGTTGGCTGCGCTGATGGAAATCGTGTGCGTCTGACCGTCGGCACCGACGATCGAGAGCGACCCGCCCAGTGTATCTTGGGTTGGGCCCGTCTTATTCGTCACCGTCAGAGTGTCCACTACCCCCGGTGCGCTTCCGGCCGAAACGCCCGTGCCGGAGATGATGATGCCGGTATCAGTGGAACTGGCCGCTGCCCCGCCTGCGGCGGTCGATGATCCAGATGCCGCGGATCCGGCCTGCTGCGCCGTACCGAAGGTCGCGTTGAGGCTCAGCCCCGAGCCGTTGATCGCGTCGATCAAACCCTGCGCAGTATTGGAATAGGTGGTGCCCGCACCTGCCGAGATGGTCGCCGTGCTCTTTACATATGCGCCGTTCGCACCTTTGGTCAGGTAGGTCACGTTGATCGAGGTTGTGCCGGCGCTCCCACCAGTAAGCGTATCCGTCACCGCAGCATTCGTGGTCGTCGATCCATCGTTATAGGAGAGATCGAGGAATACGTCATTCTGCCCGTTGCTGTAGGACATCACGCCACCGGTGTCACCCACGTTTGCCGAAGACAGCGAGCGGATATTGAGGGCGTCGATGGAGGAGCCGGCGGAGGATGCATCACCGGTGTAGATGTTGGTGGCCGAACCGAAGACCTGTTCCTGGTTGTAGGTGGTCGTGGCGCCGATGTTGTTGATCTCGGAGAGAATCGACTGATACTCCTGGTTAGCGGCCGTGTCCTGCGTGGAGTTCAGCGTGCCGTTGGAGGCCTCGGTAGCCAGCGTGACGGCACGGTTGAGCAGGCTGGTGACCTGCGACAGTGCGCCATCGGCCACCTGCAGCAGGCCCACGCCCTCCTGCGCGTTGGTCTGCGACTGCGTGAGCGCCGACTGGTTGGCCTGCAAGCCATCGACCAGCGACAGACCGGCGGCGTCGTCGGCCCCGGAGTTGATCCGCGAGCCGGAAGACATCTGCTGCAGGGTCTTCGACAGGCTGTTGTTGTTGTTGTTCAGTGCGTTCTCCGCATACACCGCGGAGATGTTGTTCAAGACACCCAGGGACATGGGGTTCTCCTTGTTGGATGCGGTGATTTGCGGCCCTTGGTCCGGATGCGCTCCCCTGTGGATGGCCCTGGGGTGCTGCTCGCGGCTTGGAACCGACGCATCTGGCCCCTTCTTCGGCGCTCGTCTTTCGGACTTTATG
>JAKABE010000046.1 GCA_021801945.1 Acidobacteriota bacterium | reverse complement strand
CTGATGCTCAACGACGCCTACCTGATGAAACACCAGCAGGGCATCGATGTCGTCATCGGCCTGGTGGAACCGCACGGGCGCAAGGAAACCGCGGACCAGATCCGCGATCTGGAAGTCGTGCCCCTCAGACAGATTCCCTATCGCGGTGTGAGCCTCAAGGAGATGGACGTGGAGGCGATCCAGGCTCGCCATCCCAACACCGTGGTCGTCGATGAACTGGCGCACACGAATGTTCCTGGCAGCAAAAACCGCAAGCGTTATGAGGACGTGCTGGATTTGCTGAACGCGGGCATCAACGTGATGACCGCGGTGAATATCCAGCATCTCGAAACCCTCAACGACGCCGTCAACCGCTCCGCCAACACCGTAATCCGCGAGACTGTTCCCGATAGCTTCTTTAAGCGTGCCGACGAAGTGGTCAATATCGACATCACCGTCGACGAGCTGCGCACCCGCCTGCGCCAAGGGAAGATCTACGCGCCGGAAAAGGTGGAGCAGGCCCTGGCTAACTTCTTCCGCAAAGGCAACCTGAACTTGCTGCGGGAGCTGGCCCTGCGCACCACCGCCGAACAGGTGGGCAACCGGGCCGCCGAATACCGCCGCACCCAGGGACTGGAACAGGCTCCCATCCCGGAAAAGGTCATGGTTTGCCTGAGCAATCGTCCCGGTACGGAGCGGCTGCTTCGGGTAGGCGCGCGCATCGCTGGCCGCCTGGCCACGAACTGGTATGCCGTCTACGTGGACCGTCCCGACGACAAAGGCCATGGCGACCCTGAAGGCCACCACCGGCTGGAAGATTTTCAGCGCATGGCCCGTGATCTGGGGGCCAAAGTCGTCTCGCTTACGGATCGCAACGTCTCCGATGCCCTCATCCGCTTTGCCCAGCAGGAAAGCATTTCCCACGTGGTGTTCGGACAGTCGGCCCGGTCGCGCTGGGACATGCTGTTGCGCGGCTCCGTCCTGAACCGCTTTCTCAAAGAGGTGCGCGACGTCACCGTCCAGGTGGTGCCCATGGAGAAGCCGCTGCGGCGCGGCTGATCGACCTCCTCCCCTGAGCTACTCGCAGAACACGCGCACCTTGGTCGCGTTTCCGTTCTTGCCGTCCACGTCTACCCTCAGGTCCTCGAGATGGTCGATCAGCTCCTCGATGTTCTCGGGCTTGATCTGCGAGAGGGTCAGCGGAATTCCGTGACGGTTCAGGGCCTCGTCGAATTGCTCGTGGGCCTGGGCCGGAATAAGGCTGGCCAGACGGACGCCGGCGCGCAGCAACTGCATCGGCACGCGGACATTGACGGTCGTGTTGCCCTTCATGCCGGTCATCGATTCGTCGGCTTCCACAAGCACCCGGAGATATTTGGCTCGAGTTTTGACCGTGGCTCCTCCAGCGGACGTGCCCGTGAACTCGCTGGCGGACAGGACGGGGTTGGGGTCGAGGGCGGCGATCAGGCGCTCGGCCTCGTCGGCGGTGATCTTGCCCGCGGCAAGCATCTCAAGGATCTGTCGGCGATTCTCGTTCATTGCAGGTTCTCCTTGCGGACGAAATTGGCGGATTCTTGCTTCGGCCATGTTTACAGAACGCGCACCTGGACCTTATTGCCGTTGGCGCAAACGCGAACGTTGGTGCCAGGCAGGTCGCACGCGATGCTCCAAAAAACCGCTACCGCGCGCAAAAAATTGACCCCGAACGCCGCGCAAACGCCAGCTACAACAAGCAAAATGAGTGGCGACAGCAGCAGCGCGGGAATCCACAGCAGAAAGAGCGGAATCCAGAGCCCAGGCGTCCGCCAGTGCGGCGTTTCAATGCGGACGATGGCGATGCTCGGCGTCACTTCAGCTTCTCCAGGGCTCGGATCGCCTCCTCGGCTCCGATCTCCCCTCTTCTGAGTCTCTCCAGCACCTCCCCGCGCACCTCCGCGCGCGAGGGGGAGGGATTGGTCTCGACGAACTCCAGTTGGCTCGAGATGCGATTCAGGCGCGCCTTGATCGTCGGGTAGCTGACGCCGAACGTCTGTTCCATCTCCTTGATCGTGCCGTGGGCGCGGAGAAAGGCGGTCACAAAGACCTGGTCGTCGAGGCTGAGCCGCGCCAGCTCGGGCAACGTAAACTCCCCTTCAATGGCGATCTGCTTGTCAGGGATGCGGATGCGCTCGATGACCAGCGGAGATCCATGAGCGATTCGCAGCAGATCCTGCCAATCGGAGAGAGATTTTGGACGATGAGCCACAGATAAAACCCTTTTTCTTAAAAACTATGATGATAATAATCAATAATATTAAAGATTTCAAGATAAATTCTTAAGTTTGTCATTTTTCGTGATTCTGAACAGCCAGAAACCTCCTTTCGGAACAAAAATGACTCCGTAATCGGCTGCGTGAAAACATCAGGCGGCTGAGAGACGAAAAAAGGGAGCAGACGCGTTCGTCTTCTCCCTGCAGGCTCGATCGAGTCGACTCTGTTCTACGGCACGCTAAACGGCCGCAGACCGGTGGCAGGGAACAAGCCCGTGGGAGCGGTCGCGGTTGAGGGTTGGGAGCGGAACAGATAGCGCACGAAGAATCCCACCTGGGTATAGGCATAGTTGCGGGAATTGTTGGCGTCCAGGTATCCCCCGGCGAACCAGTGCGAATTGACCTGGTAGGCTGCCTGGCTTACCAGGTCATAGTTGGCGCTCACTTGCGTTAACGCCGGGATCTGGGGATTGTTCAGACTGGTTTCCAGGGGCTTATCTGCGGCCAGCGGAAACAGCGGCGTCTGTTCCTGCTCGAAGGCTTGGACTCCGATGGCGCCCATGATGTTGTAGTGCCACTTGGTGCCGTAGTGCCCGGCAAACGTCAACGGGACGTTGGCTAGGATGTAACCTTGCGGACTGAAGTAGCCGCCCATGCCATGCGTGAAAGCGTATTCATTGTGCGCGTAGTGCATGGCAAAGAAATTCGCCCCAATGCTGAGATTGCCGTACTCCGGCAGGGTGAGTGCGCGCCAATAGGCGCCGCCAGTGCCGTTGAGCTGGGTGTTGGATTCTACGTTGTAACCGTTCAGGTACTGGCCTCCAGCCATAAAGTAGAATCCCGACTCCCCATTGGCGTGCGAGTACTGTATGGTGCCCTGATTGTTCATCACGCCGCCCCAAATTTGGCCCAGCGTTCCCAGCGAATTCCCGGCCGGATCGCGCAGCCCGGCATAGGATAGCTGTGAATCCATCTCTGAATCGCGGTTGAAAATGAGGGTGATTGGGCCGTTGCCCGGGTTCCACATAGCGCGGGCGAGAAATGTCGAGACCAGGAAGCCGTACGGCGTGTATCCCCCAGCGACGGCAAAGTGGGGAAAGATCAATTGCAGTTCGCCGCCCAGGCCGAAGGCGTTCTGCTGTGCCGGCGGCGCCACGTTGGTTGCGGTCAGGGTTCCGATGGGCTCGGGAATCGCGGTCAAAGCGCTTCCTGAAGGGGTGGATTCGAGCACTCCGATAGTGGCCGTGCCGTCGGCTTGGCCCGAGTCGAGGAAGACCGGGTTGGCAACCGCCACGATGCGGGCGACGCTACCCAGAGGCGCCGAGGCCTCAAACGGACTTTGGAAAGCAATCAGTTGGTCGTAGCCCGGGTTGCCGGAGTGGTAATCCAGCAGCGCTGTTCCACCCAGCCAGCCGCTGTACCCGCTTTCGATGGCTGCCAATTGTGCCTCCGCTACTTCGCGCGGATTGAGAGGTGGCGCCTGGCGTTGAACGCGCACATAGGGCCCAGTCAAAGGAGGCAGATTCTGTTGCTCGAGCTGCTGATTGGTCAGCCCTCCGGAATCCGGCGCGTAGGGCCCGGTTTGGTAGGCGGGGTAGGCCGCGGGCGGCGCCGCGGGCTGTGGTACTGCGGCCGGCGGCGTAGCCTCAGCCGGCAGAGCGGGAGCAACAATGGGCGCACTGCCCAACGTTTGGGGTCCGTACCGCCGCCGCGCCTGCCTCCTGGTCGTCCTGCGCCTCCTCTGCCTGTACGTGGCTTCCGGCGAGGGCTTCGCCGGCGGTGCGGCAGGTTGTTGTGCCTGTTGCGATGTGGATTGCTGGTTCGGAGCTGAATAGGCTCCTGTCGTCGCCTGCTGAGCCGAAGGCGTGTACTGTGCCATCGTGTATTGAATGTCGCCAGCAGACGTGTTGCCGGGTTGCAGAGGCGCTTCGGCCTGCGCATTGGGGATGGGATGAATCAGCGCCGCGGAGCCTTGTGTGAGTTGGCTGTCCGTCTGCTCGGCAAACAAGGCTTGCGCTTCAGCGGCTTCGGGGTCCATGGGCCGCGCCGTAATGCGCAACCCTGCTGCCTGCGGACTCGCCGGCTCCACATTCTCGGCCGAAGACGCCGGATGCATGCGGCCCATGTATCTCCGGAGGTCCGTTCTGGGAGCATTGGATCCAGTTGGTGGCTCGCTCTCTGGCTGTTCACTGGCAGTTGGCTGCGTGAGAGCCTCGTGGATTGAGCCGTCCGGCATTGTCGTGGGCACGCGATTCATGCTCTGCGGCTGAAAATAGACCGGTGGCTGTGGGGCTGGTGGTGTGCGTTCCGGAGCTGAGGTCGGGAGCGGCGTTTGCTGTTCGATCGACGGTGACGGCGAATTGTTGAGCGACGGCAGCGGCAGGGGAGTGTCCGAGGAAGGCTCATACGGCTGCGCCTGTTCTGAAGCGGCCGCCGCCTGGGGGTAAGAAGCCGGTGCGGCAGAGGCGGGTACGGCTTGGCTCGCTGGACCGGGCTGCGGATACGAAGGTAATGGAGGGAGCGAACTGCTGGGAGCGGGAAGCGGGTAAATCTGCGGATTCAGCAGGCGCTTGGTGTCTCCCGGCTGCGGGGAGACGAAGGTGCCTGGCGGCAGCGACAGTCCGGTCTTCAGCTTCTCGAGCGGCGAGCCTGGCGGCAGAGCCGCCAGCGCCGCTCGCCAGAAGTCGGTGGCGCGCGCATTGTCGCCGCGCGTCTGTTCAAAGCGCGCGGCCAGCTCAAGGATGAGAGGATCGCTTTGATAGCGCGCCAATGCTGCACGCAACCAGGTCTCGGCTTGGGCCATATCTCCGGCCGACATGGCCGCCGAAATCGCGCCCTGGTAGTCTCCCGAGCTGGCTCCGGTCATCGGAATCGTCTTGTATAGGGCCAGAGCATCCGCGGCGCGGCCCACTCTGGCGTATGCTCCGGCTATGGCCCGGCGCACGCTCAGATTGTTGGGATAATCTTCCGAGGCTGCCTGCAACAGCTCCACTCCATGCACGATATTGCCCCGGTCCATGGCTTGGGAGGCGCGCCTCACTGCCCAACTCGCCCATATATTGTTCACTTGCGCGCGCTCCGCCGCCGTCAGGTCTGTGCGCTGGTCTAGATGCGTCATGACGGGATAGAGGCCCGTATCGTTTTGCATGTTATAGAGCAACCATGCGTACTGAATCTCCAGGCCGGCGGGCATCTGGGAGTGGTGCAAAAGGTAGAAGCTTTCCACCTCGTTCATCAATTGAGATGCCTGCGCTGTGTCGCCCAGTTCGATATAGAGGCTGGCCACACCTTGTACGAATCCCACGTCCGCGTCAAGCTGCTGGCGAATATCTGGCGGAATCTTGTTGAGCTGCTGGAGCGCCTGCCGGTAGTGGTTCCCGGCCATTAAGGAGAAGATCAAGCCCTTCCACGCATCGGAGGCCAGAGAGTGCGGAGGATTGAGCGAGAGCTCCACGGGTTGGCCGTATGCCGTCTGCACCTGGCCTTGCGCCGGATTCATGCTGGCCTGAGCAACTCCTCCCAACCCAAGCACGCCCGCTCCCGTCCCGCCGCTGGAGACGGGCATGGGAGTATCGCGCAGGCGAAACTCGCCGGAGTGCAGTTTGACCGGAGAGATCGCAGATACTGCCGGATCGGCCCCAGGTTTGCCTGGCTGCCGGTTTTCCGACATCGGACCGGTGCCGGTCGTGGACGCGTCCCGCGTCGGCTGGGTCGCAGGCTTGGGCGCCTGGAGCATCACCGGCGCCAATCCGTTGTACGGATCGGGTCCGTAGGCAGGTAGAGGGGGCAGCTTTGTGGTCTTGGGAAACGGCTGGTAGTTGGGATCGAGCAGCCGGTATAGGTCCGCCGCGGTGACGGCGCGATGCGGCCTCAGATCCTCCTCCGGATACACCAGCACGTGGGCCAGTCGGTCGACCGGGGAAGTGGCGGGCATGGCGGCGAGCGAGGCGCGATAGTAGTCGGCGGCCCGCTCATTGTCGCCCCGCGCCATCTCATAGCGTGCCGCAAGGGCCAGAATAGCGGGATCGTGAGGATAACGCGCGAGCGCCTGACGCAGCCAGAGTTCGGCCTGCGCCTTGTCGTTCGCCGCCAGGGCTGCGCCAATCGCGCCCTGGAAGTCCCCAGAGGTCGCGTTCTGCATGGGGATGGTCTTGAAGAGCGCCAGCGCCTCCTTGGAACGGCCCACCTGCGCATAGCCCCCGGCCACGGCCTTGCGCACCGTCAGGTTGTCGGGGAAGGCTTGCGAGGCTGCGTCCAGAATCTCCACCGCGCGCCGGTAGTTCCCGTTGTTCATTGCGATTCCCGCCCGGCGTACGCTCCAGTTGGCCCAGATGTTTTGAACCTGCTCCCGCTGCGCCACGCTCAGATCGCTGCGGCCTCCCAACTGCATCAGCGCGGAGTAAAGCGCACGGTCGCTCCCCGTGTTATAGAGCAGCCATGCGTTCTGAATCGCGATCGTGGGCGGCGGCAACTCCCTCCGCTTGGCATAGTACGCGTTCACGCGATTCATATATTCGAGAGCGCGCGCGGTGTCGCCGGTCGCCGCGTAGAGGCTGGCTTCGGTCTGTACAAACGTGATGTCCGATTCCAGATTTTGCCGCACAGCCTCCGGCATGCGCGCCAACTCCTGGATCGCTTGGGAGTCGCGATTGCTCGCCTGTAAGGCGCTGATGAGGCCTCTCCAGGCATCGGGCCGGCCCGGATATTCGGCCAGAACTTGGCGATAAATCGAAAAGGCCGGCGATGGCTGGTTGCGCAGCAGATAGATGGCGGCTAGCTGAAGCCGGAGAGCTACGCTCGGCTGATTCCCCGCCGCCATCTGTAGCTTTTCGGCGCGCTCCAGAAACTCTTGTGCGATGGCGTACTGGTTGGCCGACTGATATATCGCGGCCAGCGTGGACAGAAAGCCTGTATTCGCCAGCGCCGCGTCGTAAGTGGCTGCGGGCATCCGCTTCACTTCGGCCAAAGCTTGCGCGTCCTGGCCGAGTGTGTGATGCGCGCTGATCATGCCAATCCACGCGGAGAGATTGCTGGGATTGGCGGCTACGATCTGCCCATAGAGCGCCGCCGCCTGCTGGTAGTGTTTGGCCGCCATTAGGATGCCTGCGTATTGCAGCTTTGTGTCTTCCTCAAGGCTGCTTCCGTTCCCAGGAAACGGTAGAGCAAGCGCCCGCGCCAGCACGCGCTGGGCGTCCTGATTGCGGCCCACGCCCTGGTACACCGTGGCCAGCGTGCGCAGATAAGCCGGGTCTCGATCCAATGCTGCTCGCACTTGCGGCGGAAAGCGGGCGGAGACGGCCAGCGCATTCTCGTTGTCGCCCTCCTGCGCATAGGACAGGAACAAGCCCCGCCATGCCGAAGTGTTCCCCGGCTGGACGCGGATCAGGCGTTCGTAAACCGCCGCGGCTGCCCCGTACTGCTCTTGCTTGGTGAGCACGCCGGCCAGCCCGCTCAGGGCCTCCGGCCGCCGCGGGTCAATGCTCAACGCATCGCGGTAATCGACGGCGGCCACATTCAACTCGTTCGCGTTGAAGGCTGCCGTTCCTTCGTTTACGAGGTACCACATGCGCGAAGTCGCCAGCGCTCTGCGCACCACCGCCGATCGGAATCCGTCCTGTTCGGCCAGCGTGAGGTAGCGGATCGCTTCACCGAAATTCTTCTGTTGCATGCGCAGGAATCCCAGGCCCGCCACTGCGCGCCCATTGTGCGGATTCTGCTCCACCAACGCCTCAAACCGCTTCTCCGCCTCCGCCGTGCGGTGATCATTCAGCGCCGTGTAGGCCGCAACTTCGGCCGGCGTGCGCGCGATGCCATAGCCGATTTGCGCCATCTTCCGCTCATCTTCACGGATAAGGCTGGAAACCTCCGCATCGTTGGGGTGCTGCCGGAGATAGGCCCGCAATTGAGGCAGAGTGTTCGGATTGGCCCCATTCCAGAGCATCGCCTGACGCAAGGCGGCGTGCGCCGTGGGGTCGTCAAGGTGCGCGCGAAGGATGCGCATACCCTCAGCGCGGGTCCGGGCATCGTAGGTGAGCATGATGCCGAGGGCGATGGGATAGCGCGGATCGCCGGGATTCTGCCGCACCAGGGCGCGCATCCCGGCGATCGCCTCCTGCTTACCGTTGGGCGTGCCAAACAAGGTCTGGTAGTAGGCCAGGCCGATGGTGCCTCCCGGCGGATGGTCCCCGAACAGTTGCCGGTAGATGCGCATCGCATCCTGCACTCTCCCTTCGCGGGCAAGTTGGCCGGCCCGGCGAAGTTGATCGCTCTCGGTCTCGGTCCCCGACAGTGACTCGATCCGGGCGATCTCGGGATTGCTGGGATTGATCCTGCGCAGACGGTCCAGCGCCTGGTTGGACTTGTCCACCGAGCCGATCAAGCGCAAATCTCTGGCCAGGCCGGCAAGGGCAACAGTGTTATTGGGATCAGACAAAAGAATCTGCTGCCAGACCTGGATTGCTAGGTCCGGCCGCCCGCGGGCCTCAAGCGCCTGCGCGTTCTCCACCAGGATGGTGCGAGCAGAGGACGGAGAAACAGCGGGTTTCTTTTGGGCATATCCCATCGGGAGCGCCAGCACCAGGCAACTCGCGACCGCAACTCGCTTTCCCCAAGCTCCCCAGCCTAGGCTCATCGGCGTTTCCATTCTACTTTCAGCTTGCCCTGGGGACCAAACCGAAATCGGCCACTTAAAAAACCCGTCGCGAATAGGGCAAGATTCTGATCGTAATACGCCAAGTTCTTCCCGTACAATCCTGAAGATGAATTTCTCTGCGCATTCATGCGCACCAGCTGTTGTCCCACTTCCCGCGAGTCATCCCCGTAGGCCCGCAAATAGGGCAGTACCGCCGCCGAAAATCCGATAGGTCCATCTTGCGCCTTCGGGACGCCGTCTTCATCCACCATTTCGGGGGGGGCATCATGATTGGCAAGATAGACGCTCATCTCCGGGATGGCATTGAGGATTGCTGCGCGCGCTGGATCCTTCGGCATCATGCCCGCCCACAGGTAGACGCGAATGGCGTCATAGCTGCCTCCGGGCCCATTTTGGGCGTTGACTTTTTGCCCCGCGGCCGTGGGTTTGGCCACCGGATAGAATCCGTCGCCCGGATAGTAATCCACCCAATCCATGGCGAATCCGTGGCGCGAGCTTTGCGCGATGAGCGTGGGAATGCCAAGTGCGATCTGACCCCAGGGGCCGGATGGGTCTACCTCTGCCAACCGAGTGAAGAGAAACACCGGCAAATAGCTGGGGTTTAGCGTCCAGGCCTTCCCGTGCTGGAAGCCCGAAGCGCCGGGCAGAAGCATGGGGCCGAATCCCGGTAGGTTCGACACCTCGCTCTTGGCGATCAGTCCCATCATCGCCCGGCCCAGATTGGTATAGGGCTGGTACTGCCACAGTCGGCCTGCCTCCAAAAGCGTATAGGCTATCCACGTATCGGCATCCGAGGCCGAGTTGGGATCGAGCGTCTTCCACTGACCGTCCTTGTCCTTTCCCCACAGCCATGCGGGCAAGTGCGCATGCAGGTCCCCTTGGGCCAGGTTGGCCTGGGTCCAGTTGAGCACGCGGTCAAAGCACGTGCGGTCGTTGTCCACCAGCGCGAAGAACAGCGCGTAGGCCTGGCCTTCGGAGGTGGTGTGTTGGTCGCCGCGTGGATCGAACACCCTCCCTTGCGCATCGACGAATCGCGCCGAATACGAGTTCCAAAGCGTCCAGGGCTTCTCTTTGCATCCGGCGGCCACGCAAAAGATCAATGACGATACGGCTACCAGTAATCCCTTCCTTAGCCGGAATGTGCGAAGACCCATTGTCTTTCTTCTCCAACCAGGGGTGGCGGCGGATTTCGAGGAAATCAGGCAGGCGAAGATCGGGTCTTGAGCTTTGGCCGGATAGGGATCTGCCACCGTGCCGCGGGCGCGAGTTAGCGGTTCCAGAGTTGCTCTACCCCCCTCTTGGCGCCGTGGCGGGCTGTCTTACTTTATCCACCGGGCCGGAATTGACCTTCGACTCTGCGCTATAGCTTGGGAGCCGCGCCCGCGTTGCGCTCATCTGTTCCTCGCCGCATCCTGAAGGCCCTTCCGTCCACCCAGCAATCGCTCCCGCCCCGAGATGCGGCTGTGAAACACGCTGCTCGAACTCCCGCCGCCGGATGGCGTTCAGGAAATCTCCGAAGAGGCCTTCCCTCCGCATCGGTCCCCTTCAGGCAAACCCCTTCCCGTTCCCAGCTTCCGATCGCCTGTTATCCCTCGTTTCCACTCAAGCGCGCTCTTGCCCTCCCGCGCAGCCATTGTCTGGTCCAGATTGCCAGCAGGAAGACCAGAATAATTACGATGATTGCCCCCAGCCAGGGCACTTGCATAAACCACAACGTCAGTCGCGTCCACAGCGGCAACTCACCCACATAATAGACCTTGGACCCGACCCGGAATGATTGGAATGTGTCTTGTTGATTCGCGGAAACGGCGTGCAGCACCGACACTGAACTGGAGATGTCGCTCGACTGTTGCACATCCAGAAAGGTGCTCATGAACGGCTCGAACTCGTTGGCGTCACGGAGGTGAATCGCCACGATGCTGCGGTCGCCGCCCGGAAAATAGGGAGACTCGATTCCTTCGATGACCGCGTCCGGCGCTCCACCCGCGATCAGCACCCCGGATTCGCGGTGTTCGTTCGATTTCAGCTTCCACCAGGCGTGATGCAACGGCGCGAAAAATCCCTGCGTGTCATGCACCTGAATTTGCGCGCTGGTGACAGACACCGGCAGGTAGTTTTGCAGCTTGCCAAAACCCGGCTGGTCGCCGCCGGTGCCGATGACGAGGAAGTTCTCAGTGGCTCCCATGTGCAGGGCGTCCGGTCCGGCCACGGTCACGCGCAGGGCTGGAAACCCCGTCTGGCGGCCGAAGTGGCCCATGAGCGTCACAAAGGTCTCGATCTCCTGCTGGGTAGGCGTGGGCGGCAACACCACCGTGGTCTTGCTCAGGTCCGCAAACCGCGTAAACGGGAACCCGGCGTTGGCGAAGGTCTCCAGATTAGGCAGCGGAGCATAGTGCGGATAGCCGCGAAGATCGATGTAGGAGTCGCGCAGAATTGCCCCTTCCATGTTGATCGGCGTGGTGTTCTCGCAGCCGCCCTTCTTGAGCAGTTGGAAGGTGAAATCGAACGACAGAGAGTTGGAGAAGGGGCGCAAGTTCACAACCGGCACGGGCACGTTTACCGTGGTGACCCGCGTGGGCTCGTGTCCTGGAATCAGCGGGACCGAGCCCAGGAAGGCGTTGTTGATCCGCACCTGCATGCTGGATATGGGACCGATCGGAATCGAGTCGTAGCGGTAGACCAAATGCAGGGTCGAGTTGGGCCGATTCGCGTAAAAGATGTCAGGTGGAATGCGGAAGTAGACATTCAGCGGCGCCGTGCCATCTCCCTGTAGTTGATCGGCGGTGGCGTAATTCCACAAAGGAATGGTTTCGTTGGTTCGCGCCCAGCGCGGGGCCGCGTCGGCTTTTTGTACGTCGGGCAACGTGAGATTGTCGATCGTGGCTTGCGCTCCCGAAAGCATGTCGCTGTGCAAGGCCACGGCTTGGGCCGCCGTCAGCACTTGGCTCGCATCGGTGCCGGTCACGATCAAAATCTTGCCGTAAGGATCATTGGGGTTGGTGCGCATGACCACCGTGGGCGCGTTGATCGGAGGCAGGCCCAAACCCGGCGGTAAGCTAGTCGGATCTTCGGCGATCACGATGGCATTGCCCTGGGGAATCGAGCCAATGTGCACAGGGAAACGCACCGGCCGGTTATCGGAGATCATCCCAAAGTAGCTGGAGATCACGCCCGCGGCCTGAATGCCCGTCATGGACGGTTCGATGGGAAACACGATAGGAATGCTGGGCGGCTGAACGACCGACGGATCCAGAAACGGCATCGGCAGCTGGCTCAGGTCGTTGGCCATGGGCAACAAATCGCCGCGAATATCCAGATAACTGTCGCTGTGGACCCGCGCCCAAAGCGTGGTGTTGGCCGGATCCTCGCACACCAAAGTGTAGTGACCGATGAACTCGATGGTCAGGGTGTTGTTGTGGACCAGGAGATTGGGCGGTATGGGAAGGTCCACCTGGTAATCCTGGCCGCTGGAGCCGCCCATCTTTCCCGGCGTGGGCTGGACGGTGGCGAACAGAGTTCCGTTTATCATCAACTTCAGATGGCTGAGCTGCGGCAGCAAGGCTGGAGAAAACGCATAGTTGAGATGGATCATCGCCGTGCGCGGCACATGCGTCAGCGGCAACGTGAAGTAGATGTTGTGCAGCGTATCAATGCCATGCAGTTCGATCTGCGGCGCCCCAGCCTGGGCCAGGGTAAAGTGGTCCACGTACTGGCCCGGAGGAATGGGCGCCTGCGCCGCGGCTGCCGCCGCGGCGCTTGGCAGCGGACTAGCCGCCGGTGTTGCCTTCTTCGCGCTTCTGGCGCTGAACTGGTCAGGAGAGGGTTTGCCAATCTGGGCAAATAGCCGGTGCGCTCCTCCGCCTAGCAGAACCGCGGCCGCCACCAACATTGCCGCCGGACGGGCGATGGAAAGCGAGGCGGATTTCCCGTCTCTCTTGTCCCCTTTGGTAAACAGGCTTCTGAAGGTAACCGCCAGCCCGTGCATCGAGATATGGAAGATGCGGACCAGGCTGTGCAGTACGTTGTCGCTTTCGCGCGACTCGCCCCAGCCCAGCCACGAGTCGGCACGGGAGTAAAGAAGCATGGTTAGCACTTCCTCTTCGGGTATAGAGAGATTCTCAAAGCGCACTCGCAATACCGAGCCCTCCGACGATACCACCGTCGCGGGCAGATCGATATCCACCGACGGAACCGGAAAAGCCAGCCGCAGATGCGTTTCCGGTTCCATGTCCAGCGCTTCGGTGAAGCGGATGCTGGTGCCGCCGCTCGACATGTCGATTGTCTCTCCGGTCACTGCCCGTCCATCCGGAAATTTGGCCGTTACGGGGGTTACCACATTGATGCGGACCGAGGTGCGCACCTGCTTCAGCTCGCGCGCCACTGCCGTGCACACGCCCAGAATGATCACGTTGAATAGGCACCACAGCACGTTCATCAGCACCGTGCCCGGCCGGTCGCGGTCCCAGATGAGAAAACGCGGAATGGACACCAGCAGACCAGCGATATTGAACAGCAGCATTACCAGGAAGGGCTGCGCGATCTTGGTGTCAAAGAAGGTGTGCTTCACGATGCCGCCCTTGGCC
>JAKABE010000501.1 GCA_021801945.1 Acidobacteriota bacterium | reverse complement strand
GTAGCGGCGTGCTGTGTGGGAATCTGGAGTTCCTGGCGCCTGGCGCGGGCCGATTATTTGTTCCGCAAGGATACCGACGCATCCATCCGCGCGGCGATCGCGCTGGTTCCGGACAGTTGGAGATATTACATGCGCCTGGCCCAGTTTAATCGGGAAAATTCCCAGAAGCTGCTGGCGACGGCGCTGCACCTCGACCGCTACAATGCGGAGGCGTACATCGAGTTGGGCCTGCAATATGAGGCGAACGGTGACTTTGCCCGCGCGGAACATTCCTACCTGCAGGCGTATGCGGTTGATCACACTTACCTGCCGCGCTGGACGCTCGTCAATTACTACTTTCGCCGCGGCAACATGCCTGCGTTCTGGACCTGGGCCCGCAGCGCCGCCGCCATGCCTTCTGACGACATCGCCGGGCTCTTCGCGCTTTGCTGGCGGGCATCGCAAAGTCCGCAGCAAATCACCGAGACGATCGCAAATAATCAGCCCAAGTTTCTTCGTCAGTACGTCGGTTTTCTGGAGACAAAGGATCAACCCGGCGAACTGTCCGCCATTGCAACAAGGCTGGTTCTCCAGGGTAATCCGGCCGAAGACCGTGCGTCGCTGCTTTCGGCCGTGAACACGCTCGTTGCGAACAATCACGCCAATGCCGCCCAGTCGCTATGGCATGTCCTGATGGAGCATCACTGGGTGGTTGCGGATGCCACGGTTCCCAACAATGCCGACTTTGCGCGAGCGCCGCTGCCCGTCAGTTTCGACTGGTCCCTTCCGCAGGCTTTCGGCATGGATTCCTGGGCAGGACAGTTGGGCCTGGCGGTGGAATTTTCAGGCAATGAACCGGAGAGTTACACAATCGCTGAGCAGACAATCATTCTTAAGCCCGGAGATTACATCCTGGGCTACACCTACGAGACGACCGGGATCGCCCCGGATACAGGCATCCAATGGCAGATTGCGCAAACAGGATCGAAATCGGCCCTTGCAACTTCTTCCGACCTCTCCAGTGACGATCTCCAGCACGCAACGCTCAAGTTTACCGTTCCGCAGGGCGCCTCGCTGCTCAGCCTGCGTCTGATCTATCAGCGCGCGCTGGGAACCACTCCAATTACCGGAACACTTGAGGTTCGATCAGTGCACATCCAGGCGCAGCCTTCCTCATGACCTGCGTGCCGTGGCTTCCCGGCGCGTTTTTCTTGCGGCTTTGCCTGCAACGATAAGCGCCATTTGCTTCACCGGAGAATCGCTCAATTTGAGCGGCAGCCACGATTCCGCTATCAGCTCACTGGCGCGGCGCCTGGCTCAGAAGGTCTATCCGGCATCGATCGCCTGAGTATCCCCTGCTTTTCCTCGTCCCATGTTCGCGGCATATAAAGGAGCGCGAGCAGGAAGAATATCCAGCCTGCATTTGCCCGATCTTCACGGGAATTCCAACGCCGTTTCCGTCGAGCCTCATCGCGCCGCTCTCAAGCGTGAACCCTGGAAGGCTGGGCTCTTGATTGCACGGGATTCTTATCGCGCAGGTACCTGAGCAAATCTTAATGACGAAAGGAGTCCAGAAATTGGTCAGAGTCTGAAATCTCTAGAAGTTCATGTCGATAAGCCCATCAGCCGGAAACCAATGACGGCTGGAGGACGACATGAGCAAGATCTACGGGTGGGCGATGGGAGCCGCAATCCTGATGGGTGGATATTCGTGTCTGGCGCAGCAAGCGGCCATTCCGTTCCGTGAACTGCAACGAACCACGGCGGTGCCTGCCAGGCTGATGGCGTCGAATCGCACGGCCGCCTACGATCCCTCGTCTGGGGCCAGATCCGCAGTGTCCACCTCAGCATACTCGTCTTCCTCCGCGGGCGAAGCCTTACTTCCTGCGCCGCCTGCAACCGGCCGGCGAAGACTGGGCTTCAGCTATTTCCTGCTGAACGGCCTGCACCTGGGAATGGCAGGGTTGGACATTGCGCTGACACAGCACTGCATCGCCGAGCGCCGCTGCCGCGAGGGAAACCCTGTGATGCCGTCGTCGCTGGCCGGCAGCCTCGGCGTTGACTCCGCACTTGTTGGACTTGGCGCGTTTGTCAGTGGCCGGCTTGAGTCGCAGGGCTCGAGTATTTGGTGGGTTACCCCCGTTGCCGGCATCGCGACTCATGGCGCTGGTGTCGTAACCGGGCTCGCGCACCAGTAGCCTCGCTCGGAAATGCCTCATTCGCAGGCAGAGCCGAGCGGGGGCTGTTTGTGCGCGTGCTATGTGCATGGCTCCAGGCACACAGCACGCATCTTCGGTTCGGTGCGCTCTATGCGTAGTAGTGAATCGGCGTGATGGTCGCCGGCGGCTCGCCGATCGCGGCCATGCGCTTCAGCACCTCGGCGCGCAGTCCGTCGGCGATATGACGGTACTCCTCCCTCCCAACCAGGTTGACCATCTCAGCCGGATCGCCGGAGATCGAGTACAGTGCGAAGTCCTGATAGTTCTTGCTGTATTCCGCATTTCCATGCTTCACGGTAGGAT
>JAKABE010000045.1 GCA_021801945.1 Acidobacteriota bacterium | reverse complement strand
TGCTCGCTGCATTTGCCGCTGCCCATGCCCGTGGCATTCCATTTTCCAGTCTTGTGGCCTCAGTTCCCGCGCTCAAACCAGTGCCTGGCCGTTTCCAGCCCGTCAATGCCGGCCAGCCCTTCACGGTGATCGTGGACTATGCGCACACGGACGACGCCCTGCGCAACCTTACCGCGCTGGCCAGGCAAATGACAGCGCAGAAGGGCGGCCGCGTGATTACGCTCTTCGGCTGCGGTGGCGACCGCGACCGCGCCAAGCGGCCCACGATGGGGCAGGCCGCCGGCGAGGGCAGTGATTTTGTGGTGGCCACCAGCGATAATCCCCGCTCCGAGGATCCGCAGGCAATCCTGGCTGAGATCGAGCCCGGCTTGAAGTTAAGCGGCATCCGGTACACCATCCAGCCGGATCGCGCTGCCGCCATTCGTCTCGCCCTTGCAGAGGCCGCCCCCGGCGACGTCGTCCTCATCGCGGGCAAGGGCCATGAGAAGGAGCAGATTCTGGCCGACCGTGTGCTTCCCTTCGACGACGCCAAGATTGCGCTTTCCACGCTGAGCGAATTGGGCTATCGTGAGGGGCAGTGAAGCTGACGCTTGCAGAGGCGGCTATCGGCGCGGGCGCGGTGCTGGAGGCCCCGGCGCGCGTGACCAACGCCGGTGCGCTCACCGTCAGCGGCTACTCCATCGATTCACGCACCGTTGCCCCCGGCGAGCTGTTCTTTGCCGTCCGGGGCGCGCGGCTTGACGGCCACGATTTTGTAGCCGCCGCTCTGGCGCGCGGTGCGCTGGCCGCGGTGGTTTCGCGTGCGCGGGTGGCCACGCTGCCTGACAAAGCGCTGGCCGCAACCCTGCTCGTCGCTGAAGACCCGCTCGTTGCCCTCCAGTCGCTGGCCGCGCATGTGCGCCGCCAGTGGGGCCGGCGCCTCATCGCCATCACCGGCTCGGCCGGCAAGACCACCACAAAGGAGGCCATCGCCGCCGCGCTGGGCGCAAAGTTTCGTGTCCTCAAGTCGCAGGGCAATCTCAACAACAACTTTGGCTTGCCCCTGGAGCTGCTGCGCCTCGACCCCAGCCACGAGATCGCCGTCCTGGAGATGGGCATGAATCACTCCGGCGAGATCGCCGCCCTCGCGCGCATCGCCGCGCCCGACTGGGGCGTGATCACCAATGTGGGTACGGCTCACATCGAGAACTTCGCCGAAGGCCAAGCCGGAATCGCGCGCGCCAAGTTCGAGCTGGTCGCCGCGCTGCCATCCAGTGGCGTGGCTTTTTTAAACTGCTGCGATCCTTACGTCTCGCAGTTTGGCCGTGATTTTCAAGGTCTCGTCGTCTACTTCGGCGCCGGCCCTTGCGCTGACCCGCGCATTCTCAACGTCAACGAAGATTCCACCGGCCTGCACGTGCATTATCGCGCCGGCGGCCGTCAAGGCGGCTTCTCCCTCCGGCTGCTCGGCGAGCACAACGCATCGAATGCCATTGCCGCGCTGGCCGTCGCGTTGGAGGCCGGCGTCGATCTCGAGGCCGCCGTGGCGGCGCTGGAATCTCTCACTGCCGGCGACAAGCGCGGTGAGGTGATCGAGATCGCCGGGGCCATCCTCCTCAACGATAGTTACAACTCCAATCCCGAGGCTCTGCGTGCGATGATTCGCACCCTGGCCGCTCGTCCCGCCGCCGGCCGCCGCATCCTCGTGGCGGGCGAAATGCTGGAACTGGGCGACCGCGCTTCTGCGCTGCATGAAGAGTGCGGGCGCGCTGCCGCCCACGTCGGCCTCGACCTCGTTGTCGGCGTGCAGGGAAACGCCCGGCACTTGGCCTCGGCCGCCGCCGCCGGTGGAGTCGCATCCATCTTTCTTCCCGATGCCGAAGCCGCCGGCCTGTGGCTCAAACAGAACCTGTGTGAGGGTGACGTGGCGCTGGTCAAGGGCTCCCGCGGCGTACGCCTTGAGCGCGCCATTGAAGTTCTCAAAAATCAAAACGGAACCCCGGAGCTCAAGTGAAAGTTACCCGCATTCTCGCTTTTCTTGCCTTGCTTGTGCTGTTAAGCTCGGGGATCGTTCTCGCCGGTGCGCAGGATCCTGCCTGGACGACGCCGTTTCCTGCCTTCCATATCGCCGGCAATCTTTACTATGTGGGCACCGAAGACTTGGCTTCCTATCTCATCGTCACCCCGGACGGCCTCATCCTCATCAACAGCGACCTCGTCTCCGATGTTCCTCTGATCGAAAGGAGCGTCCGATCACTCGGCTTCCACTTCAAGGACATTAAAATCCTCCTCATCAGCCACGCCCACTACGACCACTGCGCAGGCAGCGCAGAGATCATCAAGCTCACCGGCGCAAGGTACGAGGTCATGGCCGAAGACGTGCCCGTGGTCGAGTCCGGCGGCCGGGACGACTTCCAATACGCCCACGACAAATCCATGCACTTCCCGCCTGCCCACGTTGATCGCGTTCTTCACGACGGCGACACGGTCAGCCTCGGCGGCACTGTCCTCACCGCCCATCTCACTCCGGGCCATACCAAGGGCACCACCACTTGGACCTTTCAGGAACCCTTTGATGGACGCAGCATGCGCGTGGTCATCGTCGGCAGCCCCAATGTAAATCCCGGCTACAAGCTGGTCCACAACAGGGCCTATCCGCAAATTGCCTCAGATTACGAACACGGATTCACGGTCCTGAAAAGCCTGCCCTGCGACCTCTTCCTCGGCGCGCACGGCAGCTACTTCGGCCTGCGGCAGAAGTACGCGCGCTGGAAGAACGGCGACCGGAACGCCTTCGTCGATCCCGCAGGTTATAAGGCCTACATCGCCGACCGCGAGCAGGCGTTTGAAGCGGAGTTGAGGCGTCAGCAGGCGTTGCAGAGATAATATCGCCGCCCCTCCAAGATCATCGAATCCAGCGCGCTCTTCCTTCCCGCGCATGAAGACCCATCCCTGGGATCCTCCGTTTCCGGTCCACAGCGTCTTCAATTCAGCCCTTTACAGAAGCCGTGCGGTCAAGTGGTCTTTTTCACTTAGAAATGCCCACTTACACGATGCCGTAGTGCCGGTAAGTGAACTGAAAGCGTTCTAGCGACGCGACTCCGTGTCCGGGCTCACTCGTTTGTGCATCTCTCCCGAAGGCGTAGAGTGCCGATCCATCGCCGGTAGGCAATACGCGCTGGTAGCTCCAGCATCTTGGCCGACTGCAGCGCGGGTCTCCCGATCTGCGCTTGTTGTGACATGTGTATCGTTTCGAGTCACCATCGGGTACCTTAGTGATCGAATAACTCGAAAGTTATAAGAAGACTTGTAAGCGTCTTATTCATATTAGCCGAAAATTAGAGGGACTTAATCCGCAATGTCATCTTCGACACTTGCTTTCTATCCAGGCATGGAAAGGAGCTTAGCTCCGTCATGGAATCTTTGGGAAAGTGGAAGGACTGGCACCTATCGCTTCTATTCGCACTCAGCACTCTGGCATGGTTCGCTCTGACGGCTGCTCTAGCGCCCGATTTGGCGGGAACTGACGTCTATATATTCCGCGATGCGGGGTGGAACCTGGGCGCGTACGGATCGTTTGAGTCGGCCGCACTTGTTTACTCGCACGATCTGGCGCCGCACTTTTTCGCCCACTATACGCCGCTGATGCCACTGCTATTTGCTGCATACATCAAACTGTTCTCCGGGAGTAGCTATGCGGGTACCTTCTTTAATCTGCTACTGGGTCTGGCTGCAGCCGCTCTTGCCCTGCATACCATCCTGACACTGCCGCCATCGCGCTTGCGCCATGTAGCCGCGCTGATCATCGCAGCGCTGCCGGTTCTGTTCGTCACCCACGACCGCCCGGAAGTGTTGGGATTGATTCTCTTCCTGATCGCTGTTCGCTACACGCTACGTCCTCATTCTCATGCTTCGATGGTTGGCCTCCTGCTTGCGCTCACCTTTTTGGCGCATCCTTTCGCGGCAATAATCGCCGGAGTGTGGTGCGCCTTTTTGCTCATGTCCCGCGTCGATCTGCGCACGGAAAAGGCGCGCGCCTTGAATACCCTGGTCACGATGGCTCTCGCCGCTGCGATTCCGGTGGCCGCCGTCGCGCTTCTCTATTGGTCCATTGCTCCGAATTCCCTGATTCGCTTTGCCCAACACGCGCTCGGGGCGAAGACCGGCCTCGGCATAAGCGATTCCATCATCTCAGGTCATACCAACTTCACCTTCGCACAAGCCTGGCGCCTCGGCACCTTTCGGGGAGGACCCCTCTTGGCTGGCCGGTACTTTGTGGCGCTGATGATCGTGGTGCTCACCGTTGGCTTGTTGATTGCATACCGTCGTCAGCTTTCCGGCTATGGTTTATGCCTCAGCATCGCCGCGGCGCTTAGCCTCGCGGTCTCGATCATGGCCTTCCCAGTGCAGCCTAACTACATATATTTGCTCGCCTTTTGCTTTCCTCTCGGGGTCCTGGCCACCTCCGGCCGGGTTCACTTGCCCGGTATTCCCTGGTTAGTTGTGCTGATTGTCTTCATGCTGATGAATTTGCCCGAAACCGCCGTCAGCCTGCTTCAGCGGGCCGAGCAAATTCCTTCCTATCGGGCAGCCGAAGGCCAGCCAGCTTTCTTATTGGCGCACTTGTCCTCACCCGCGCCGATTGTTGACGTAGAGGGTGACGAGTATGATCTTTTTAAGCCCGAGTTTCACCACTTGATCCAATTGGACAAAGCCAACGATTCACACCACTACGCCTCGTTGGCGGGAATCGCCAACTGCTACCCCGCATACCATGGGCCGGCCGATAGCGTGCGTCCTCTGCCTGGTGTGCTGCAGGCCAGCGACTTTCAACGAATTCAGACCGCGCCGGAGCATCTTTGGATCACTCTCTTCGGTCACCGATTGATGAGAGCGCAATGGGGTTACGGGTGCGATCTTTATATTCGCAAGCCAGCCTCTTTGTCCGCCGGGCGATAGCTCGCCCTTGGCGTTGTCAGCCAGCAGCCTGACCTAGGATGATAAGAATTTACAGGCCCTTTCGTTCTGCGGGAGATTCATGAAGCAAGGTAAGGCGATCATCATCGGAGCGGGTCCTGCGGGGCTGACGGCGGCTATCGAACTCCAGCGGCGCTCGGGAATCAAACCCATTGTGATCGAAGCCAGCCAAGAGATCGGTGGCATCTCGCGCACTGTCCGCTACAAGGGCAACCGCATGGATATCGGCGGCCACCGCTTTTTCTCGAAATCGGACCGCGTCATGCGCTGGTGGCTGGAGATGATGCCCGTCGAGGCCAGTGACGGCGCGGGCGGACGCCTTCGATACCAGGGGCGGCAACGCGAGGTTCCTGCGTCGCCCGGCGGTCCGGACCCCCGCGCTGAAGACCTAGTCATGCTTGTGCGCCAGCGCAAAAGCCGCATCTACTTTCTACGCCGCTTCTTCGATTATCCCATCCGCCTGACTGCCGGTACCCTCAGAAAGTTGGGAGCGGTCCGCACCCTCCGTTGCGGCATCAGCTACATGCGCTCGGCTCTGCTGCCGCGGCGCGAGGAGCACTCGCTCGAGGATTTTCTCATCAACCGCTTCGGCCGCCAGCTCTACCTCACGTTTTTCAAGTCGTATACCGAAAAGGTTTGGGGCGTGCCTTGCCAAGAAATCAGCGCCGAGTGGGGCGCGCAGCGCATCAAGGGTCTGTCGCTCAAAGCCGTTGCCCTGCATTTCCTGCGCAAGACCTTTGCGCCCGGCCGCTCTGACGGCATCGCCCAAAAACAGACGGAAACCTCCCTCATCGAAAAGTTCCTCTATCCCAAATTCGGCCCCGGCCAGCTTTGGGAGCATGTGGCGGATTTGGTGCGTGCGGGTGGCGGCGAAATCCATCTGGGCGTCTCCATTGACCGCATTCATGTGCAAGGAAACAAGGTTGTCTCCGTCGAAGGCGTCAACCAGACGGGCGAGCGCTGCGTCTTTTCGGGCGATTACTTCTTCTCCACCATGCCCGTGCGCGATTTGGTGCGCAGCCTTTCCTGTCCGGTGCCCAAGGAGGTGGCTGAGATCAGCGAAGGGCTCATGTATCGCGATTTCATCACCGTGGGGCTGCTGGCGCGTAAGCTCGACGCCTCCGAGGTAGATGGTTCACCGCTTAAGGACAACTGGATCTATATCCAGGAGCCGGACGTGACCGTGGGCCGCCTGCAGATTTTCAACAATTGGAGCCCTTGGCTTGTGCAAGATCCACAAAAGACCTGGATTGGCCTCGAATATTTCTGCAATGAGTCCGATTCGCTCTGGAAGCTCTCTGACCAGGAGATGACCAGGCTGGCTATCGAGGAAGTATCGCGCATCGGCCTTCTCAAGGCCGAGGATGTGGAGGACGCGCATGTGGTGCGCGTTCCCAAGACCTACCCCGCCTACTTCGGCAGCTACGCGCGGTTTGATGAGATCCGGCGCTACACTGACAGCTTCGAAAACCTCTTCCTCGTGGGCCGCAACGGTATGCACAAGTACAACAACCAGGACCACTCCATGCTTACCGCCATGACCGCCGTCGACAACATTGTGAATGATGTCCTCGCCAAGGACAACATCTGGGCCATCAACACCGAGACGGAATACCACGAAGAGAAAACCGGGGATGAAGCAGCGAAGTCGCCGAAGTAAGAGCCTGCCTCCAACCGCATCCATCCTGGTGTCGAGTGTATTCCGGCTGGCCCGTAGGAGGCTGGACAGCGGAGCTGCTTAGCCCCCGGCCTGATGGGGTCTGCGGATCGCCCGGCCGGCGCCCGGAACAGGCGTCGGTTGCGCGGCGGTGGGTGCGGGTGCCATGGCCGGATCCCAGTAAAGCAGGCGGTTGCAACTGTCGCAGGCCAGCAGTTTGCCCTCGCGCAACTCATTCCAGGTTTGTGGACGCACGCCCATGCGGCAGCCCGTGCACTGCTGGTTTTCAGCACGGGCGATACCGGTGCCCCGCGAGGCGGCCAAGCGGTCGAATCGGTCCAGCCAATCCGGTTCAATGACCTCCCGAACGGATTCTTGCTCGGCCTCGAGGGCAGCTATTTGCGCTGCCAGTTCAAGCTGGCGGGCAGCGACGCGGGATCGGACGGTTTCCAGGCTGGCCGCCTGCACTTCCACCTGTGCGCGGGCCTCGGCAAGCGCGCCTTCGTAACTCTCTGTCCGCTCCAGACTCGCGTATTCCTCGTTCTCAAGCCCCTCGGCCTCGGTGCTGGCAAATTGGATCTCGTGTTCGATGGCTTCAGCTTGGGCCGGGGTGTTCACTGAGTCTAGCTGGACGCGGAAGCGCGCAGCCTTTCGGCGGTGCGCATCGATCTCGCGTTCCAGGCGGGTCCGCAGCGAATCCTCGCGATTGAGCGCGGATGAGGCTTCGGCGGCTTTCCGCTCGGCAGCGGCGAGTGTCGCTTCGGC
This sequence comes from Acidobacteriota bacterium, assembly GCA_021801945.1. The sequence continues at coordinate 6,236 of JAKABE010000045.1, read as the reverse complement.
CTGGGCAATCTCGGCAGGGAGCAAACGCACTTCCTGCGCCAAACGTGCGTGATCGAGTTTGATGGCCTGGAGCTTTACGAGGTTTTCAATCAGCGCGTGCATCCGTTTCAAGAAGTCTAACGCATTTCAACGGGTACCCCCGAACGCAAACCGCACGCGGCACAATTGGCCACTCCCCTCAAGGTTGAATCTCGTGGCCTGGCCAGTCTCCCCACGGCCTCTCTCCCGAAGGTGTAGAGGACCGATCCATTCCTGGCCGCCGATAAGCGCTGGGGACGCCGGCTTCCTGGTCGGCTGGAACGCGGGTCTTCCGGCCTGCGTTCTCTGTTTAGCAATACGGGGATGCGCCCAATGAACGCCGATCTTGCGCTGCCACAACGTAATCACCACAATTTGCCCCACTTCGCTGCACTCTGTCTTCCGGGCCCGATACGAAAGATCATGCAAAACGCCGCCACCTGCAACTAGCCGGTCTCATCGTTCAGCCAACACTAAACCAGGGGGCGGGATCAAAGGATGCGTTCGTAGGGCCGGTATTCCGGCTCCCACACATAAGCCTGGAGATCCTCCTCGATTGTGGCTTCACGGGCGGCGTCGGCCACTCCGTCGGCGAAGGCCTGGAGCGCAACCGCTTTGGCCACCACCAGGCTGATCTTGCGAGCGTCAGCGATGGGGGGCAGCAGCGGCGCATCCTTGTCCGTGCGCGCTGGCGACAGCGCGGCCAGCGCTTTGGCGGCGGCCATGATCATGGCGTCCGTTACCCGCCCGGCCTGCGAAACCAGTATGCCCAGTGCAAGGCCGGGAAAGATATAGGAGTTGTTGACCTGCGAGATCCGGACAAGCTTGCCGTTGACCTCAACGGGATCGAAGGGGCTGCCTGTGCCCACAATGGCTCGTCCCCCGGTCCAGCGCATCAGATCGGCGGGCGTGGCCTCGGACTTCGATGTGGGGTTAGAGAGCGGGAAGATCACCGGATGTGGTGTGTGGAGCGCCATCTCGCGCACAATCTCCTCGCTGAATGCTCCAGGCTTGGCGCTGACGCCGACCAGCACGCTGATGCCCGCATTGCGCACCACGTCGAGCAATGAAATTGCGCCTTCTGGTCCGGAGTCTCCCGAGAGCTTCCATCCGGCTATGTCGGCGCGCTTGCGCAGCAGCCGCTCCTGGCCGAGACGAATGCCCTGGCAGTCCTCCACAAGCAGTCCATATCGGTTGAAGGCATAGATGCGCCCGCGCGCCTGTTCTTCGCTCAGACCCTCCTGTTGCATGGCCGCAACCAGAAGATCGATAATCCCGATCCCGGCCGATCCAGCGCCGAACATACAGATGGTCTGTTCCCGGAGTGAAATGCCGGTGGCGTGCACGGCGGCCAGCAGCGTGGCCGTGGTGATCGCCGCTGTCCCCTGGATGTCATCGTTGAACGTGCATAGCCGATTACGATAGCGCTCCAGAAGACGTGCCGCGTTCACTCCCGCAAAGTCCTCCCACTGCAGCAGAATGTGGGGCCAGCGGCGCTCCACGGCGCTGACGAATCCCTCCACAAAGTCGTCGTACTCCTGGCCCCGGACGCGATGGTGCTGCCAGCCGATATAAAAATGGCTGTCGAGAAGAGCCTGGTTGTCGGTTCCCACATCCAGCAGTACCGGCAGGCAATGCTCAGGGGGAATGCCGCCCAGCGCCGTGTACAGTGCCATCTTCCCGATGGGAATCCCCATCCCGCCCGCCCCCTGATCGCCGATCCCCAGAATGCGTTCTCCATCGCTGACCACGATGCACCGCACTTCGTCGTAGCGGGTCTCGTCGAGAATTTGCGCGATTCGATTCTTGTTGGGGTAGCTGATGTACAGCCCTCGCGGCTTGTGCCAGATCTCGGAAAAGCGCTGGCAGCCCTCTCCCACCACGGGTGTGTAGACGATGGGCAGCAGCTCCTCAATATTGTGAGCGATCAAAGAGTAGAACAGCGTCTCGTTGGAGTCCTGGAGATTCCGCATCAGTGCGTACTTGCCAAAGGGCGTCGTCTGGCTGTCCAGAGCTTTCTTCCGCCGTTGCCGTTGATCTTCCAGTGTTCCGATATGGGGCGGCAGCAGGCCGTGCAGTCCGAAGGCATCGCGCTCTGCTTCAGTAAAGGCCGTCCCCTTATTGAGGCGGGGATTCAGGAGCAAGCCGATTCCCGACAGACGCGTGCGGACCGCGGTTCCGCTCGCAAATGAGGGTGCAAGAGATGCCGAACTCATCGCAGATTTCTCCTTTATCGGGTGTTCTGCAAGAACATAGCACACATCCCGGCTACTCGAATGTGATCTGGACCACCTCCGGCCGGCTGCCCACGCGCATCGGCGGTCCCCAAGTCCCGGCGCCGCTGGATGTGTACACCACGAGTCTCCCAAACTGGTTCAAGCCATAGGCGAACCTGCCGAAAACGCGGTGCGTGATCAGATTGAACGGAAACATCTGCCCACCATGCGTGTGACCGGAGAGATGAAGGCTGATGCCGGCATCTTCCACGACGCGCAGGCCCACGGGCGCGTGGTTCAGCAGAATGCTGGCCTGAGCTCGATCCAGCTGCATCTCTTCGAGGCTGGCTTGCATTCGGACGGGATCGCTCGATTCCTCGTCGGGAATGCCCGCGATCTGCAGATCATCGACAGTAATGTGTTCGTTGCTCAGCACCCGGATACCAGCTCCGCCGATCGCTTTCAGATGCTCGGCCGTATTCTCAAACTCCTCGTGGTTGCCCGTCGAGAAGTAAATGCCAAAGGCTGGAGTGAGGTCCTTGAACGGGGCAATCAGTTCGTTGAGATCGGCTTTGGCGCCATCGAAAACGTCGCCGGGCAGAAAGACAATATCCGGATTGAGACGGGCAGCCATGGCCACCATGCGCCGGCAAAATCCAGAGCCGTTCACCTGCCCCAGGTGCAGGTCACTGAGCAGGACCGCCCTGCGTCCACGCCACGAATCCGGCAGGTTGGGCAAGGCGATGGTAATGCGGCGCACCCGAATCCAGCGGGCATTGATCAAACCATACAGACCGGTCGCCCAGGCCAGGGCAAAGAGGACCACGGCCATCCACGGACGTGCGGCCGCGGCCACCGCTTGTGGAGCAAAGTCGCGTACGGCATACCAAGCCACCCAGCTCAGGCATGTGGCCAGGAATAGATAGTTCATGAATCCTAGCCAGATCGCAGCCCCCTTGTAGAAAAACGCCACGGCCGGATTGAAGAAACGAAAGCTCAGCAGGGAGGCGGGGACAAAACTGAAAGCCAGCACCAGCATCGCGGCGCCTAATCCCAGAGCAACTGCACGGCTGAGATGGGGCCAAAAGACAATCCAGGTGTGATAGACGAACCAATGGGCAAGAAACAAAATCAATTGAACCAGGAAGATGCCCACATACCGCCAGATTCTCAAGCCGGATCTCCTTACCTTCATGATTACATGAAGTTCTGCTCCGTTTGCACCCTGCCGCGGGCCGCCGTGGCGTGTGCAACAATCGTCTCATGAGTGCCGCCGGCGGCAACGCGCTTGGGATTTACCTCGCCGTTCCGTTCTGCCGGTCCAAGTGTACTTATTGCAACTTTGCCTCCGGTGTCTATCCCCCCGCGGAACACGCACGGTATGTGGAGCGGCTGGTGGAAGACCTGGCCGGCGCCCGGTCATGGGCCGCGTCGATGCAAGTCGAGCTGCCGCGCCTTGTCGATACGGTTTACCTCGGTGGTGGCACGCCCAGTTTGCTCGCTCCCGACTTGTTGCTCCGGTTATTTCGGGCCATGCGCACCCAGTTCGATCTCGACCCCCGTGCGGAGATCACCGTCGAGTGCGCCCCAGGGCAGTTGCCCGACGCAACCCTTGAGGCGTTGGCTGCGTGCGGAGTGAACCGCATCAGTCTTGGCGTGCAATCCTTCATCGACGCTGAGACGCGTGCGAGCGGACGGCTGCATTCCCGAACCACGGTCGAGAATGAATTCGAGCGGCTGCGCGCGGCCGGACTCGCCAACCTGAACGTGGACCTGATCGCCGGCTTGCCAGGCCAGACCTTCGCTTCCTGGGAGGATTCGCTGGAGGCGCTTCTGAACTCCGGCGTTCCCCACGCCAGCATCTATATGTTGGAAGTGGACGAAGACTCCCGGCTGGGCCGTGAGCTGCTCGCCCGAGGCTCTCGCTACCACGCCGCCCTGGTGCCCGGTGACGATGCGGTTTCGGCAATGTACACCCGTGCCATCGAACGTCTTGAGGCAGCCGGGCTGCGCCAGTATGAGATCTCCAACTTCAGCCGCCCCGGCTCTGAATCCCGCCACAATCTCCGCTATTGGCTCAGGCAGCCCTACCTGGGCGTGGGACTCGATGCCTCGTCCATGCTGGTCTCTCCTGGACCAGTCGATTTGTCCCGCGGGACGGATCGGCCCATTCCCCGCCAGGTCCTGCGCGTTACCACCACGAGCGACTTGAAGGCTTACCTTGAGCGCCCCGAACTGGCGGAGACAGACCATCTCTCCCCGGCGCGGCAGCATGAAGAAGCTTGGTTTCTGGGGCTGCGGATGAATGCCGGTGTGCGCGTCCCCTCGCTGGAACATGAGTTTGGAAGTGCAATGGTGGCTCCCGCCCTGGACGTGGTCGCGCGGCTGGCTCAGGATGACCTGGTTGTGTTCGATGGTGTATCCGCGCGCCTCACAGCACGCGGCCGTCTGCTTTCGAATGATGTGTTCCAGGAATTCTTGGGGCTCACAGCCTGCCATCCCGAAGCCTGCGGCATAACCTAGTTGCCCTCCAGTCGCTGTCAGGCAAAAAACAGCTGCTCCGGGAACCGAAGTGACCAGCCCTCCTTACCACGCCAAAAGCTCGTCGCCCGATGCCGGCGAAATAAAAACCACCGGCGGTGGTGCCGGACGCAGCCTCTCGTCGAAGCATTGGATGGATTCCGGTCCGCTCTCTTTGGCCCTGTCCAGTGACTGCTCGGCCTCGCGCAGCACCACGATCGGAGAGCGCCCATTGCTGGAGGCGATGCCGAAGCAGGCCGAGAGACGAATCGACTCGCCGCCCACACGGTAAGGCGAGCAGAAAGTCTCCAGACGAAGTCGTTCGGCGAATCGGACCGCATTGGCCGTGTTGCAACCGGGCAGCGCCACCAAAAACTCGTCCATCCCTGGCCGCCCCAGCACATCGTAGCTTCGCAGCAGCCGCGCCGTGCGCCCTGCCACCTCGCAGAGCAGTTCGTCGCACGCATCCACGCCCAGACGGGAGTTCCAGTGTCCGAAGTCGTCGATGTCGAACAGCACCAGGCACAGGGAGCTGTTCATCCGCTGTGCGCGGTCGGTTTCGCGGAACAGCATGGCCAACATCGCCTCGCGGTTCAGAACTCCCGTCAGTCGGTCCTGTTGAGCGTTGACCGTAACGGCTTCGCGAAGCGCCTCCCACTCGTCCTGCATGCGACGGGTGCGCAATACCATGTCCAGCCGGAGCTGCCAATACCGCGATTCGGAGCCACGGGGGATCAGATCGTCGATCACCCCTTCGGTTACGCAATGGAGCCATTCCTCGGAAACGGTGTCTGTAATCAGGACAATTGGGAGCTTTCGGCCGTTTGTAACCGCGCGGGTCTCAGCCAGCAATCGCTCCGTCTCCATGCCGGGCAGTTTCGTGTCCAGCAATGCCAGTTCCGGAGGATGCGGAGCCGTCATCGCATCCAGCGCTGCCGGAGCTGAAAGTACAATCTCCACGCGCACTCCTGTCTCGTTCAGTGCCGATTCGATCGTACCCAGAAGCGCTGGCTCGTGGGATGCGAGCAGGAACTTAGGTAGGCTGTTAACTAGCATCCGATCATGTCTCCTTGATGGATGCATCGGCCAAGATTAGAAAAAAATCAGAACGCCGCCCGTGACTTTTGGACTATTGCAATGACCTTCGGGCCCGCGCACACAGCATCCTCAATCTAGCTCTTTCCCGCAATCATGCGGTCAAGTGCTCTCTTAAGAAAAGCCCACTTTGCACGATGCTGCCTTTCCAATCAATGAAGCGAATATCATCGCCTTCTTGATATTCTTTAATTTGATCAAAATCAAAACCAGAACCTTTGACCGTGGATCTGCTTGATCCAATCAACAGGCCGCGGGCCATTTTTTTGGTGTATAATTCCAGTTCTTTAATTTTATTTATTATTGCTGGTTTTATCATTTTCTTCTTGTGCTTTGTTAAATCTTTCAATCTCATTTATCATAAGTTGATAAAGATTTCTACAGGCA
>JAKABE010000500.1 GCA_021801945.1 Acidobacteriota bacterium | reverse complement strand
CCCAGGCGAAGTAGGCTCCCACCGCCTGCGGGTAGACCGTCACGGATGCTATCTCGATCTCCTGGGGCTCACGGCCGTCCAGACCGACCAGGGCGCTGAAGCCCTCAAGAGCAGCTCTCAGCGCTCGCTGTTCGCTCTTGCTGGCGTACACCGAGAGCGGCAGGCCAATGGCGATTGAAACCCGGCCTGAAGCGCCGACAGCCGCCAGAGCTGCAAGAGCCAGCACCGGGTAGTCGGCGCGAGCCGAGCCAGAGCTACTCCACGAGCGGATGGCGTCAGCGGCCAATGCCGACCGGCCAACCAGCCACTCGTGGAAGCCGGTGCCGGGCGTCATCAGGCGCAGCCGGTGATCGGCGGCCGCGGATCCGAAGATCTCGGCCAGCCCATCGCCGGCGGACGGCTTGCAGACGCTCGGGAATGACGCGCGTTCGCCAGTCGGTGCGACGATTTTCGTGAAGCCGTAGCCTACGTCGATGCCATACACTTGCATGCTGATTCCTCCTATAATGAGGCGTGAGACAAAGATCAGGGGCCAAGGGCCTGTGCAGTAATCTGTGTAGAAAAATGTGTAGTAATAAGTGGTTTCAGTGTCTCCTCCCTGCCAGCCGTCTCCGCTCCTGACCGCTCGCCAGAGCGCGCCCGATCAGGCCCCGGGCGCCGAATCCCTGGCGGGGTGCGGAAACTCCATTGGGGCCGCTTACTTCCTTCTAAGCAGTGGGTCGGGGGTTCGAGTCCCTCCAGGCGCACCACAAAAAAGCGATATAGAGCGATGGTTAGGAGGAACGCAGACCCTGCCAGTTGAACCCTGATCGCCATTATTGTGTAGGAATCTGTGTAGAAGGTTGGCGATCTGGGAGGGGTCAGCACGATGAACATCCGTCCTGTTGAGGAGAAGGACGGCCGTGTTGCGTGGCGTTGTGAGGTTTGGGTTGCTGCTAAGCGGCGAGTGAGGATGCGCGGCCCGTTCCCCGGGACACCCAATCAACAGCGCAGGGCTGCCGAAGAGGCGTGGCGGGAGTTGCGGGCCGATCTTCAACATGAGCACGAGTCGTTTCGAAACCCTACACGCCTCAAGGTGGGGGAGTACCTAGAGAGATGGCTCGCTCGCAAAGAGCCTGAGCTGCGACCCAAGACGTACCATGAGTACGAATACACCGTGCGCCGGTATATCATACCGGCGCTGGGTGATCGGCCACTCGCCAAGGTCTCGCCGCAGAGTATTCAAGCCGTCCTCGACGACCTCCGCTCGCGGGGCCGGGCAGTGACCGCAACAAAGGTACGGAACCGTCTCCACGCCGCGTTCCAAGATGCGGTGATTGATGGTCTTGTGGGCACGAATCCCGTTGACCGGACGAGGCAGCCACGACTGCATCAAACGCCGGTTGAGGCGTTCACGCTGCAAGAGGTGGCCTCCTTGCTTGACGCGGCTCCGGACCGGTGGAAACACATGCTCGCCTTTGCTGCCTTCTCAGGCCTGCGCATCAGCGAGGTGCTGGGCCTCAAGTGGGAGGACGTTGACTTGGACCGGGGCATCATCAGCATCAGCCGAACTGTTGTGGACATTGCCGGCAAGGCCGTCCTTCAAGACAACACAAAGACCCAGGCCTCTTCCAGGTCTATGGCGTTGCCGGTGATCGCGGTCGAGGCGTTGCACGCCCAGCGCGCACGGAACGGAGCAGCGCGGTCCGGATTCGTGTTCGGCTCGTCGGCCGGTACGCCGACAGGGCAGAGCGTCGCCGGTCGTGCCTTTCGGCGAATCCGCGATTCGATCGGTCTGCCGCAGCTCTCGTTCCACTCGCTACGGCACACATTTGCATCGACGGAGTTGGCCGCAGGGGTGCCACTGCACACGGTTTCCAAGCGCATGGGCCACGGCTCTGCGACCGTGACGGCGAGGGTCTATGGCCACTGGGTACGGGAAGCGGACGAAGCGGCGGTCGCCGCAGTTAATAGGTTTATCGACCAACACGATGTACCTACGCCTTAATCGGACTTGCGCGGGCGACCGCGTTGCGGTGGACGCACCGCTGGCGCCATCACGACGTTCAGTAGTGTTTCGCGGTCGAAGCGGATCAGGCGGCCGCCAGGACCAACGCGGTACGCGCATTGACCGAGGCGTGGATCATGGGCGGTCCAGCGGCGCAAACTCCGAACGGAGATACCTAACTCTTGCGCTGCCTCGTCGGCGGTGATCAAGTCTGCCAGTCAGCACCACTCCTTCTCTGTTTGGCACGGGGAAAGGGGAGGGGCCGGCATTGTGCCGGCCCCCAGAATCCATGGGTCCTCACCCCACCTCAAAGTGGAGGCTGTCACCGCCCCCGGTCTCGGTCTGGCGGCCGCCGACTGTGGCGATCGCCGATCAATCGGCGCGCATCGGTCCCTCGGGCCGGCACGACACCGGACGGCAGGTTCCGCTCACTCCGTGCCTGCCACCCGAGGCGACGTGTAATCTCACTCAAACCCTCATACGGATCGCGCTTCCTGCGCCTATTAGTCTGTGACGACATGT
>JAKABE010000044.1 GCA_021801945.1 Acidobacteriota bacterium | reverse complement strand
CACCAGTACCAGGGCATCGGACGTTAGCAGCTCATCCAACCCCAGCGCCTCGAGTTGCCGCTCGCCATCAAGCCGGTAGACATCCAGGTGATAGAGTTTTACCGGTTCGCCGCCCAGCGATCCGTCGTACTCGTGAATCAGGGTAAAGGTGGGACTGGTTACCTCATCCGGCTCAGCGGCGTCAAGTTCCTGCGCAAGACCCTTCACGAGGGTGGTTTTGCCGGCGCCCAAATCGCCGCACAGGACTAGCAACTGCGGTGGCTTGAGCAGCCGCGCCAGCTTGCGCCCCACGGCGACGGTTTCCACGCCGCTCTCAGTGGTGAACTCGTACATCCTATCTGCCGCCGTAGCTGCGTTCATCATCCCCGGCCCTCGCAGAGCGCCGCTGCGCGCAGTGCCCCCTGCAACCAAACATATCCCTTCGGGCCGCGCTCGCGAAAGCTGTAGCCTTGGAAGCGAAACGCCCGCGGCAGACAATGCAAACTGTCGGTGGCCAGCAGTGCGTGCTCCCCGGTCTTGCGTACCGCCCAATCGGCCGCCAGCCCATGCAGATAAACGGCCGCTTCCACAGCGCGCGCCGCCTCGCCTGGGTATTGTGCCAGCATCCCGGCAATCAACCCAGTCAGCACGTCGCCGCTGCCGCCCTTGGCCATGCCGGGATTGCCGCTTGTATTGACAGCCACGCGGCCATCGGGATGCGCGATGAGCGTGCGCGCTCCCTTGAGCACCAGCGTGACTCCCATGCGCTCGGCAAAGCCGCGGGCTCTCTCCAGGCGGTTGGCCTGCACTTCGCTCACGGAGATTCCCGCCAGCCGCGCCATCTCGCCCGGATGCGGAGTGAGCACCAGCGTGCGGCCCTTGGCGAGCTTGGCAATCAGGACCGGCTTCGTGGCGAGAATGTTCAACGCGTCCGCGTCAATCACGGTGGGCATCTTCGTTGCCGAGAGCAGTCCCGTGGCGAATTTGGTCGTTTCCGCGCTCTGTCCCAGCCCTGGTCCGATGGCCAGCACTGTCTTTCCGGCCAGGAGCGTGCTCAGGCGTTCGGGCACAAGATTCTTGGCCGCTATCTGGCCGCTCGCGGTGGGCTCGAGCGACCAGGTCATTAGCTCCGGCGTCACTGCGGCTACGGCCGCCAGCGCGGGCGCAGGAACAGCCGCTGTCACCAGCCCCGCTCCGGCGCGCATCGCCGCGAGGGCCGCCATCGCCGGCGCGCCGGACTTTCCCCCCGCTGAACCAAAGCTGCCGCCTACCACCAGCACATGGCCAAAGTTGCCCTTGTTGGCCGCCGCGGGGCGCGGCGTTTGCACTAAAGCCAGTGCCGAACCGGCCCAATCGATCCGCAGTGCCGAAACTATCGCCTCGTCCGGCGAGCCGATGGGCGCCACCACGATGGGCTGATTCCACCTACGCGTCAACTGCCCAAAGACGTGCGCCGGCTTGGGTGCGGTGAATGTTACCACCACATCGGCGGGGAAGACCGGCCCCCCCACCGGCTGATCTTTGTCTGTGGGGTGCGAAACGAACTCATCCATTGTGGCGCCGGTCTCGTCGGCGGGCCAACCCGAGGGCAGGTCCACCGCTAGGATCGGCGCCTTGCTGGCCCGCACCCAATTGAGCGCCGCCAGCGCCATGCCTCTCAGTGGCGGCTTGAATCCCGTGCCGAGCAGCGCATCCACAATCAAGTCGGCGTCGAGCGCTTCCTGGTGCCGTTCGAACTCCGGCGCGCTAGTTACCGCGTACACGCGGCCGCAAATGGGATTCGTCAGTTCGTTCCACGCCACGCCGGCGTCGCCCGCCGGGATGCCCGCGGAGCCAATGAGGAGCGTGGTCACGTCCAGCCCGGCTTCGACGAGCAGGCGCGCCGCCATCATGCCGTCGCCGCCGTTGTTGCCCCGGCCGCAGAGTACGGTGACGCGCCGCGCCCGTGGAAACTGCTGCCGCGCCACTGCCGACACGGCCGCTGCCGCCGCCCGCATTAGTTGGAGCGAGGGAATGCCGTACCGTTCAGTGGTCACGCGGTCGCAGGCCTGCATCTCGGCTGCGGAAAGAACGTGCATCGCACCCATAGTACGACAAGGCTCAAGGACAGCCGGGGGCGAAGGAGGCGCTGACAGGACAATCGCAGATACACAGATCAACGCTTGAGATACTGCCTGAAAAGGCCCTGCGACAGCTCCTAAGAATCCTCGCAAACGGTCAAAAGCAGCTGAATTGCCCCCCTCCGGTGGTCTGAACTAGCCGCATCTGAAGAGATGTGATGCGCCCTGGCGCGTCTGAACGCTCAGGTCGGTCGGCGCAACAAGCATTTATCGCAGAGTGACTGCGCAAATCAAGAGAACGGCAATCAAGCCGCCCTTTCAATGCGGCCGTACATGTATTTGTCCGCAACCGGAAAGATAGATGCCGGGGGCGCGCCAACTGATGCCGCTCCTTGTGGAGCCAACGAACTGGATGTGACAGGCGTCCGTGAAACCGGCTATATAGAGATTGCCGAATCGCTAAATAGGATTAGCGGGCCTTCGTCCTTCGCGCTCCTCTGCAATTAGGACATCGATCTCATTGCAACTTTTGGAATTGGGCCAGGATCTGGCCGTTTGGCCACTCCATGGCCGGATCGACAACTGGCGGTGAGGGGGCGTTTTACGTTGACAAACTGAACTGAACGGTTTAGTTTATTTTGTGGGGAGGTCTTCATGATCCGGGTACAGAACCTGGTCAAATCCTTTGGCTCCTTTACCGCTGTCAACGACATTTCTTTCGCCGTGGCGCCAGGGGAAATCTTTGCTTTTCTCGGCCCCAACGGAGCCGGCAAGACGACCACCATTAAAATGCTGATCACCCTGCTCCGGCCCACCAGCGGTTCGATTGAGCTAGATGGCCTCGATCCGCAGGCGCAGCAGAACGAGGCTCGCAAGCGATTCGGTATCGTGTTTCAGGATCCCAGTCTCGACAGTGATTTGACGGCCTGGGAGAACATGGAAATCCATGGCGTCCTTTACCACGTTGCGCACAAGCTGCGTCACAAGCGTATCGAAGAGCTGTTGCGGCTGTTTGAGCTTTGGGAGCGCCGCAGCGACCTGGTAAAGACGTTCTCCGGCGGCATGAAGCGAAGGCTGGAGATCGCCCGCGGTTTTCTGCACACGCCGCGCATCCTCTTTCTCGACGAGCCCACGCTGGGGCTTGATCCACAGAGCCGCAATCAACTGTGGTCGCATGTGAAGCACGTGAACGAAGCCGAAAGAGTGACGGTGTTTCTGACCACCCATTACATGGACGAGGCCGACCGTGTGGCCCATCGCATCGGCATTATTGACCACGGACGGCTGGTGGCGCAGGGCACCCCCGCCGAGATCAAGAAGCGCACCGGCACGGAGAGCCTGGAAGAGGCCTTTCTGGCCTTGACGGGCACGACCATCCGGGACGAAACCGCGGACCCGGCGGCCACAATGCGGCAGTTCGCAAAGATGTGGCGCGGAGGCAGGCGATGAAGGCGATCTATATTCTCTGGCTGAGGGAACTCAAGCGTTATGTGCGCTCGCGCGCTCAGATTGCGGCGTCGCTGGGCCAGCCCGTCCTCTATCTGGCGGTGCTAGGCTTCGGCCTGGGACCTGTCTTCAAGCGTGCGGGTGAGGGAAGCTACTTTCAGTTTATGGCGCCGGGCGTCATCGGGATGACCATCTTGTTCTCCTCCATCTTCTCGGGGATGGGTCTGCTCTGGGACCGGCAGTTCGGCTTTTTGAAGGAGACGTTGGTGGCGCCGGTACACCGGCTGCAGATCATGGCCGGCCGCACGCTGGGCGGCGCAACTGTCGCCCTGATTCAGGGCCTGCTGGTGATGACCGTCTGTTTCATCGCCGGTTTTCGCCCAGCGCACTACGTTTTCATCCCTGAGGCGCTGGAGTACATGATGCTGATCGCCACGGTATTTGCGGCGCTGGGTGTGGCCATCGGTTCCAGCCTGGAGGACATGCAGGGCTTTCAACTCATCATGAACTTTCTGGTGATGCCCATCTTTTTCCTCAGCGGCGCGCTGTTTCCGCTGAAGGGACTGCCCAAGGCGCTGAGCATCGCCACGGCCGCCGATCCGCTCACCTACGGAATTGACGGCATGCGCGCAGCTCTACTGGGCCGGCGCTGGGCCAGTTTCGATCCCAAGCTTGATTTGCTGGTGCTGGTGGTGGCCGCTTCGATCCTGCTGGTCCTCGGGGCGAATCGCTTTTCCCGGATTGAGATCTGACCATGGCCAGGCCCCGCAGCTCCAAGGTCCACGATAAAGTGCTTCGCGCCGCGATCGATCTCTTTGCCGGGCGGGGCATTGAGGCCACCAGTATGGACGCTATCGCGCACGCCTCGGGCGTGAGCAAGGCCACCATCTACAACCATTGGGCCGGCAAAGAGGCCCTGCTGATGGAGGTCATGCTCTTTGTCAACGGCCTTGATCGGGAGCGCGAAGAGGTCGATTCCGGCGATGTGCGCCGCGATCTGGTCACCGTGCTCTGCCGCCGTCCTCCGGGTCACCTCGAAGCGGCGCGCAAACGCATGATGCCTGCCCTGATCGCCTACTCTGCCGTACATCAGGAGTTCGGTAAGGCCTGGCGTCACCGTGTCATGGAGCCGCCGCGCGCAAGCATCCGCCGCATTTTGCGGCGCGGTATGGAACAGGGTTTGTTGCGCAGCGATCTCGACTTGGAACTGGGCGTGGCGCTTCTCATGGGACCCATGCTCTACACCCACATTCTGCAAAAAGAGGAGTCGGCGTTCGGTTCCGGGATTGGGCCGGCGGTGGCTGAGGCGTTCTGGCGGGCCTACGCAACAACTCCCACGCAACAGCCGCGCCGTTCTAGGCTGCCTTAAAAGGAAAGCGCAGAGGCAGTGCGATCCGTTCGTAAGTTCGCCATCTTCCGAGCCCGCCTCGGCGGAGATTGGGCGGGGCCCCGTCATGATTTCCGGCCCCTGGGACGCTGCTTTCGCCAGCAGCTGCGGCCTGCACATTTCCGGATGGGTGGAAAGCTAAGGTCCGTGGGTTTGCATCTAAAATGAAGATGATGACTCCGCCGATGCCTACACGCCGCCGTTCTAAAGCGCCTCCGCCGGGCGAAACCGGGCAGGAAGCCCTTTATTTGCGTTCGCTCAGCGAGCGTCAGGTGATTGTCACCATCAAGTTACGCGATGGCGAAACCGTGCGCGGCTGGATTGAGTACTTCGATGACTCCATGCTGCGCTTGACGCGAGAAAAGTTGCCTAACCTGTTCATCTACAAGCACCAGATTCAGACCATCAGCGAGCTGGGCCGGAGGCGCCTCCAGCGCCTGGCGGTCGACGGCGGACACACTCCGGGCGAGGGCACATCGTGAGCGAGGGCGCAGAGCAGGGGCCCCCACGGACCGATCTTCGTCCCTGGGGGGAGGGGGAGGCGTCGGCAGTGCATTCCGATTGGGTTCCCATGGCCTCGGAGATTGCGCGCGAGGCGGGAGTGCGTCTGCGCGAGTTTTTTGCGCAGGGGGTTGAAACTGAGTACAAGGGCGATGTGGATCTGGTCACAGTCGCCGACCGGACGGTTGAAAAGCTCATCCGGGCCCGCCTCGGCGAGGCTTTTCCGGAGCACGGAATCTACGGCGAGGAAGGAACGCGCGAGCGGCTCGATGCCCAGTTCCGGTGGTATGTTGATCCGCTGGACGGCACCACGAACTTTGCCCACGGATTTCCTCAGTTCTGTGTCTCGCTGGGGCTCGAACACCGAGCTCCAGGCATCGGCCCCGACCAGGATGGCAGCCTGGAAGCCGCGGTCATTTACGATCCGATGCGCGACGAGCTGTTCACGGCTGCGCGTGGAAGTGGAGCGCGGCTCAGTGGCAAGGCAGTACGCGTATCACGCACGCCGCAACTGGCTGAGGCGCTGCTGGCCACGGGTTTTCCCAGCCGCAAGCGGCACTCCAGCCCCAATGTGCATTTTTATCAGGAATTCACGCTGCGCTCGCACGGCGTGCGCCGCGCGGGCTCGGCGGCGTTGGACTTGGCTTATGTCGCCTGCGGGCGCATGGAAGCATTTTGGGAGTTCAACCTGAACCCCTGGGACACGGCCGCCGGGATTTTGCTCGTCGAAGAGGCCGGAGGGTGCGTGACGGACTTTAGGGGCCAACATTTCCGCCTCGACAGCCGTGAGATTCTGGCCTCAAACGGGCTGATTCACGAGGAGTTGGTCAGTCTGTTTCAAGACATGTTTGCCGGCCGCGGGTTGACCCCCATCCCTACGCCCGCCGAGTTTGCGCGCCTGCGCGCAGCCGGCCGGGGATGAGATTTCTGCTTCCCGCATGGCAAAATGGGAGCGCCGAAGGACAAGTCAGGACTCGGGGTGCTGTGCTACTATCAGCCTCGAGGAAGCAAGTTTTTCGGAGAGACCACACGATGGCATATGTGATTTGCGAACCCTGTATCGGCACCAAGGACACCGCCTGTGTAGACGCTTGTCCTGTCGATTGCATCCACCCCAAGAAGGACGAGGATGGCCACGCCGAGTCCGACCAGTTGTTCATCGATCCGGTCGAGTGCATCGACTGCGGCGCGTGCGTGCCGGCCTGCCCGGTTTCGGCGATCTTCGCGCAGGACGACGTGCCGGAGAAATGGGCCAGCTACGTCCAGAAGAACGCCGCGCACTACGGACGCTAGGCGGCTTCTTCGATCTGCGTCAACTTCATACTTTGCGCGAGCGCGCATTTCGCAGAAGCGGGATGCGCGTTTGTATTTGCGGCGCAAAGGGGACGTGGCGGTGCGAGGGTGGACTTCAATGAGTGTGCTCACGTCGGAAGCCGTCGTTTTGCGCACGTGGCCGATGCATGAGGCCGACCTCATTGTGAGTCTGTTCACCCGCGACTATGGGAAGGTTAAAGGCGTAGCCAAGTCGGCGATGCGGAGCCGCAAACGTTTTGGCGGCACGCTGGAGCCGATGACACTGGCCCGAGCCTGGTTCGCCGAACGGCCGCGGCAGGAGCTGGTGCGGCTGGATCAATTGGAGATCATCCGCTCACCGCTTTCAGCCCCGGTGGACCATGCGCGCATGGCTGTATTGAGCTTTTTTGCCGAGGCTCTGGACGAGTCGCTGCCCGAGCGCGACGCACAGGAAACGGTCTTCCGGCTGCTGGTTTCCGTGCTGGAGCGGACCACCACCGCGCAGTCGGATCTCGTCCAACCGTGGATGCCGCTCACCTACTTCTCACTGTGGCTGACGCGGCTCATGGGCCTCTTGCCCGACCTGGTCCATTGCATGACGTGCGGCCAAGCGTTGCAAGGCGGCGAGATCAGCTTCAACCCTTTCGCTGACGGGCTTTTCTGTGCCTTGCACCGCACCGGAAACGCGAGCATGCTCTCGGAGGATTCGTGGCAACTGGCGCAACGGATGCTGCGGTTGCCGGTGGCGGCGTTCGCGGCCGAGCCATGGCCGCGGCGGCGGGCGCAAGACCTTCGCCGGTTTACTCTGCAGGCGCTGGAGCGGCACTTGGAGCGCAAGCTGCTCAGCGCCGAGGCCCTGAGCAGCCTGGGCGGCTGAGGTGCGTCTCCCCCTATCCGCAACAACTGAATCGCTATTCATGCCTGGGCAGGCTCTTCGTGGCGGAAGGCAGCGGAGATGCAGGAGGCAGATCGAAAATCTGGATTGCGTCTGCATTCAGCAGCGCAACACGCCGTCCGTGGGGTGAGATGGCCACGTTGCCGCCTCCGTCGAGCACCGGTTTCACAGGCAATTGAAGAACCAACTCTCCGCTTGCGGCATCAAAGACGCGCACCAACTGGCCTCTGAGACTGCTGGCGCCGCCGAGAGGACTGAAGGGACCGATCGTGTAGCTTGTGACCAGTGTCTCGCGCGCGATCCGCGAACCGTCCGGCGCAATCACAATCTTCGGCCAGATATCCGTTGCTGGCGTGAGATATGCCCAAAGAATGCGCCCCTTCGTGGTCATGGCCATCAACCTGTTGCCGCCCGTGTCGGAGCAGGCAGTGACCAGCATCTCGTCGGTGGACACGAAATTCTCTTCGGGCATGCAGGCGGACTCAACGTTGGCAATGACCCGGCTGCCGCCGGTGAAGTGGTTGAAGCTTAGCGTCCACTCCGAGTCCCTGCCGCGCAGGTTTTCGATATATCCGGTGGGATTGATGGGAAGCCGGATAGGTGTGCGCAAACGGCTTACCAGGATCACCCGGCTGGAGTCGCGGCGCAGGACGCGGAGGACGTATTCGGGCGGTGTGGTGGAGTCTTTTCCTGCTGGTTTGCCGGGAGCCGAAGCCGCGGAAGAGCCGGTTGTGCCGCCGAGCTGGTGTGGAGCCGCAAGCGGTTCGCGCGAGCTTGTCACCATCAACTGCTGTGTAGGATCAAGCTCAAGCCAGAGCAGCAATCCCGGGAACTGGAGGAGCAGCTTCATCCGCAGCGTGGTGTCGCCTTCAATCAGGTTGTTGCGGTCGCGCAGCAAAAAATGTCCGTCGCGGAGCATCCACAAGTAGCGCTCGTAGTCGTGAACGGTCCACTCCGTGGCGGCCTCGACCGTTCCGGAAGGCAGATCCAACACGACGGCGCGGATCTTGCGTTCCTCGTTGCTGTCGGCATCCCGGCGCAGTAAACCCGGCACGCGGAAGGTAAACAGCAGCCGGTTTTCGCCGATGAAATCCAGCGAAACCTGGCTGATGCGCATCCCTAAATAGGCGGAGCTCGGCTCGGCAAAGCCCAGCGGCCCGGCGGGGATGCTGTAGGCGGGCCGGGGGGCGAGCTTGGCCGAAAAGCGGTCAGAAAGCGCGCGCTCGACCACGGAGCGGATGGTGGGTTTGCGCGCCTCGCCTTCCTGCGCAGAAACGGCCTGGAAAGTGAGTGCCAACACGGCGGCGAGGACAAGAACGGCTCGCACGGCGCGAGCCACGGAGACCCTCTTCGCAGCGACTGCCGACACGACTCCTCGACCGCTCCTCATTGAAGAGTATTCTCTCCCATGCGGGGTTGACGGCGAAAGTCGATGCGGCTTGATGGAGTGGGTCATTCAGAAAGGGTCTCGCCCTCAGGGATTGAGGCAGGCTATCGCAGGACAACGAGCATGAGTCGAATAGAAAACGCTTGTTTCAGCAGGGACTGAGGCCCCGTGTTTTTTGCTGTATTTACGGCCGGGCCCTGCCGTGCTCTTTTACAGCACCTTGCTCGGTGCGAGCGTTTCCGCAGCCGGTAAAGCTAGCGATTCTCCCGACCGATTTCGGCATGTCTCGGGGCGTGCCCATTCAGAAGCCCCTCAATGAAGAACGCTCATCCTGGCGCGCCTGTCCTGGTCAACTGGAACGGGAGCTCGAAGTTGCGGCCGGTGCGCTGACGATCGTTGCCGTTGGCTTCCTGCGGTTCAACTGCGGCCATGTGCGACAGTAGAGAAGGAATGGCAGACCAAGCGGTGGTGGACGGGCGCCTTCGGCTTTTGGGTTACGGTGCCTGCGCCTTGGCCGGAACCTTGTGGGGAACTGGCTTCTTTTTCGGCAGGCTGGCGCTCGACGAGATGAGCGTCCGCTATATGGTGCTTTACCGCTTTCTCTTTGCTTCGCTGGCCATCCTCCCGGTCGCGCTTAGCAACCGAGTGCGGCTTACTGCCGGCGAACTACGGACGCTTCTTTTCGCCGCTGCCTTCGGAGTTCCCATCCAATTTCTGCTCCAGTTTCACGGGCTGGTAATGACCACGGTGAGCCACGCATCGCTGATGGTTGGCTCCATGCCCGTATTGCTGGCGGTGGCCGCCGCGCTGTTTGCGGGCGAATCCCTGGACTGGTTCGGCTGGCTAGCCCTTTGCGGCTCCACGGCGGGCGCGGCACTGGTAGTTCTGGGCGGCAGCCGCGCCACCACCGGGAACGAAACTCCCTCGATGGCTGGCGACCTGCTGGTAATCATCTCCCTGATCGTTGCGCTGGCTTGGATTTTGCTCAGCAAGAAGCTGATGGAAACGCACAGGCCGACAGTGGTCAGCGCCTACACCATCCTTGCGGGAACGGCGATGCTGGCGTTTTGGGATTTTGCGCCCTGGCTGCTCACGCCGCTCACCCATACGCGCTTTACGCCCATGCCATTTGCACACCTAAGCTCGCGGGCCTGGGCGGCGCTGGCCATCAGCGGGCTGTTCTGCACGGCCACCACCACCCTGCTTTGGAACTGGGGCATTCACCACGTTCCAGCCTCGCGCGCCGGAGTCTTCCTCAATATCGAGCCTGCCTTGGGTGCAGTGCTGGGTGTCGAACTGCTGGGCGAGCGTCTGGGTCCCTACGCATGGCTGGGCGGAGTGCTTATCGTGGGCGCGGCCGCGGCCATGACCCTCCACCGTCACGAGACCGAAGCTGCCGTGATTCTGGAATAGGCGCGGGAGTTTCTTGTACCATCATCTGCATGGCAAAACCCGGAGCCGCCTTATCCGGGAGGATTAACTCCGCCACCGCGCGGAGCAAAAGACGTGCGCTGATTGAGGTCGCCATTGCCTACGGGCTGATCCTGCTCGTCATCTGGACGCCGCGCCCCTGGCAAAAGGCGCTTTGGTGGGTGGCCGTAGCCGCAGTCATCCTCCTCTCCTGGATCTCCTTTGAAGGTCTCGCGGCCTGGGGCCTTCGCAGAGCCAACTTTTTCCGTTCCCTCTGGGTGGTGGGTGCGGCGCTGGGGACTGCTGTCACGTCAGTGGCGCTGGCCGCGCACTTCGGCACCCTGCGCCTGCCCGACAGTCCGCTGCTGTTTGTCAAGACCTACGTGGCCTACGCCCTCTGGTCCGGCGTTCAGCAGTTCCTGCTTCAATGCTTCTTTTTGGCGCGGCTGGTGCGTGTTTTTCCGCGCCCCCATCAAGCCGCCGTAGCCGCCGCCGGCCTCTTCGCGCTTGCCCATCTCCCCAGCCCCATCCTCGCTTCCGCCACGATTGTCTGGGGCACCGCCGCGTGCCTCATCTTTCTCCATTACCGCAACCTTTATTCCCTGGCCATCGCCCACGCCATCTTCGGCATTACCATCGCCATCACCATTCCCGGATACGTGGACCACAACATGCGCGTGGGCTGGGGTTATCTGATTTACGGCCGCGAACACCCGCGACCGCATCACTTCAACCACAGCGACCAGAGAGTGTCCACGGTGGCATGGGTGATCGCGGACGCACCAACCCTGCGCTCCCGTCTCCAGGCCCGGCCATAGAAGATGCCGGCCACGGCGGCCATCAGCACGTAGCGCCAGTTGAAGAGAACCCCGAGTTTATTCAACTTGTTGAAATGGGACAAGCCGAACAGCGCCGCAGTGACAAACAGCGCCCGGTTCCGGCCCATACGCCGCTCCAGCAGGTTCTGGACCCATCCGCGAAAGAATGTCTCTTCCGGTACGGCGATAAAGAAAAAAGTGAAGATCCACGCGATGGCCATGGGCGCCACACCTGGCCACGTGCGATGCAGGTGCAGAAAACCCATCCCCAGGCCGGCTACCAGTGCAATCGGCACATACAAAGCCACCTCCTGAAGGCTGATCCAGGCGTCGCGAAGGTGCAGGCGCAGGTCGAAGCCCACGCCGTCAAGTTGCCGAATGGCGAGAAAGCCGTATATGCCTGCGTCCAGCAGCAGAACTTTGCCGAAGATATCCAGCCGGGCCGGCCACGCGCTCTGGAACCAGCGCAAATCCACCGCCAGGCCCAGCGTGGCGAGGACCACAAAATCGCGCCAATTGCCGAGGTGGGCATCGCCGGCGCCTGCGGCCTGCCACAACAGAAACGCGATCGCGGGCGGAAGTGCTGCGTAGAGAGCCAGCCATCTCCAGTGGAAGACGCCCGCCCCGCACGCTACCAGCGCGTAGGGAACGCACAGCGCGGCGGGGCATGCCAGCCGTGCCCACTCCGGCAGGACGCGCGTCCATCCCGCCACGGCGCGCGGAAAGAACGACGCCGCAAAGTAAGGAGCGAGTGCGAGTACGGCGCCGATCAGGTTTGCGGGGGTAAGCAAAGCATTCAACAATTCCATTGTGCGCTCGCAGAGAGCGAATTGGCCTCCAATCAACGCCCTCCGGCTCGAAGACAGTACTCGGTTTGCAGTAATATCAAGGTGGGCAGAGTCGTTGCGGTCTGCACATTTCCTAAACCTTGGTTACCGTGGTGCGCGCAAGGAGAGTAACGTGCCGCTGGGGTCGGCCGATACCATCCTCGGAGAGTCCCCGCGTGACCCCTTTGACATGGAATTACGTTTCTCCTATTGGCGTCCGGGCTATGGACGACCAGCACGGCATTTTGATGGACGCAGTGAACGAACTGCGGCTGGCCGTGGTACGCGGCTGCGGTCGTGAATACCTCAGCCAACTGCTGGAGCAGTTGATTGAGTTTACGCGCATGCACTTTGCCAGCGAAGAAAATGTTGATGGAGCGGACCGGCTTTCCTGGCCTCGGCGCGCACTACGCGGCTCACCGCGAAATCCTGGAGAAAATTCTCCAGGCCGCCCAGCGCGTGCAGGACGGGGAGCAACTGAAGATGCGTCCATTGCTTCTGAATCTGCGCGACTGGTATATCGCGCAGATCGAAGAGATGAACCGGGAGTACGGCCCCTGGCTGAATGAGCGCGGCGTAAGCTGATGGTTCAAGGGGGAGAATCTGCGCAGCTTCACACTTCGAAGAAAAGCTGCGCCGAGGCCATCAGCGGCGCGGCGGGTTTGGGTACGGAGGCCAACTCGTAGACCAGCCGCTCCAGCACCAGCCGCTTATCGGGGGGCGAGGATCGCAGTTCCAGGTCGGCGCGGGCCACCAACCGCAACGCGCGGGTCAGCTCGCGGCGGCTCTTGTAGCGCCGTGCCTGGCGGATAAGATCATCGGCGGCGAAGGGCGGCATGCGGAAGCCTTGCCACAGTACCTGCCAGATGGCGCGCGAATCGCGCACGTTCTTTTCAAGGATCACCATCATCTGCCGGAAGGTACGTGCCAGCATATAAAGATGACCGATGGCGGCCTCCTCACCTGCATTGGAGCTATTCAGCAAGCCCTGCAACAGCTCCAGTGCGCGGACCCGGTCGTGCGCGCTGATGGCGTCGGTAAGCTCGTAGAGCGAGCGCTGCTTGGCGGCCAGTACCATAGTTTCCACATCGCCCAGCGTAATCCGGCCCCGTTCGCTGGCGTAGAGCAGTAACTTCTCCAGTTCTGAGGAAATCAGCATCATGTCCGCTCCCAGAGCATCCACCAACTCCCGCGCTGCGTCTGGGTCCAGGCGTACTCCCCCCGTCTGGGCTGTTCCCACCACCCAGCGCATAGCCTCTTCCTCGGTTACCCGTGCAAGCTCCAGAATTCCACAGTACTCGCCCAGGGTTTCTCGCAGCCGCTCAAAACGGTTCTTGTCGTCTAGTTCCATATGCCGCACGTCGGAGGGGATGCGCAGAAAATCCGCGACAAACAGCACCACCGCCTGCGGGTTGGGCGAGCGGAAGTAGCGATCCAGGGCTGCGAACTCGTCCTTCTTGGCCCCGCGCGTGTAGAGCTGCCGCACGTTGCGCACAAAGATGACCTGGAAAGGCGCCATCAGCGAGGGGGTTTGCGCGCGATCCAGCACTTCGAAGATCGAGGTCTCGGCCAGGTCAAACTCCGATAGACAGAAGTCCTTGAGGTCGGCCGGAACAAATGCCTTGAGCACGGCCCCACGGCAGCGGTCGAGC
>JAKABE010000499.1 GCA_021801945.1 Acidobacteriota bacterium | reverse complement strand
TGCCGTGGCCGAGCGCGGCCAGCAGGTCGGCCGCAGTGGACAATCCATATTCAGTGGCGACGCGGCCCAGATCCTGGTCGTTGATCTGGCTCATCGGCACCTTGAAACGGCGTGCCTGGCGTTCCAGCAGCTTGCGGCCGATTTCGAGCGCGCGGCGGCGCTGGTCTTCGTTGAGCCAGTGCTTGATCTTGTTGCGCGCGCGGGGACTTTTGACGAAGGTGAGCCAGTCGCGGCTGGGGCGGTGATCCTTCTGGGTGACGATCTCGACGATGTCGCCGTTGCGCAGCTTGGTGCGCAGGGGCACCATGCGGCCATTGACCTTGGCGCCCACGCAGGTATTGCCCACCTCGGTGTGGATGAGGTAGGCAAAATCGACGGGCGTGCCGTCCGCCGGAACCACGACGACCTTCCCCTTGGGCGTGAAGGTGTAGACCTCGTCGGGATAGAGGTCCATCTTCAGGCTGGAGAGGAACTCATTGGGGTCGGTCATCTCCTTCTGCCACTCGACCAGTTGCCGGACCCAGTTCAGACGCTCCTCGTCGCGAGCGGTGATGGCGCCTTCGCCGGCCTTGTACTTCCAGTGCGCGGCAATGCCCTCCTCGGCGATGCGGTGCATCTCTTCGGTGCGGATCTGTACCTCGAACTGGTGGCCGCCCTCGCCCATGACAGTGGTGTGCAGCGACTGGTAGAGGTTGGCGCGGGGAATGGCGATGAAGTCCTTGATGCGGCCCGGGACCGGCCGCCACAGCGCGTGGATCAGCCCGAAGACGGCGTAACAGGAAGCGACGTCCTGAGTGATGACGCGGATAGCCAGCAGATCATAAACCTGGTCGAAGGAGACTTTGGAGCGCTGGATCTTCTGGAAGATGGAGTAGAGCCGCTTGATGCGCCACTCGACGCGGGCCTGGATGCCGTTCTCGCGCAGTTGCTCGACGAGGGTATCTTCCACACTGCGCAGGAATTGCTCGCCTTCGACGCGCCGGGCCTCCACGGCTTCGGCCACCTTTTCGTAGCTCACCGGGTCGGTGTAGCGAAAGGCCAGATCCTCCAGCTCGCCACGGACTTTGCCCATGCCCAGGCGGTGGGCGAGCGGGGCGTAGATGTCGAGGGTCTCGCGGGCGATGGCTTCCTGGCGCTCAGGCCGGAGATGCTCTAGGGTGCGCATGTTGTGGAGCCGGTCGGCCAGCTTGATGAGCACGACGCGCACGTCGGAGACCATGGCCAGCAACATCTTGCGGACGTTCTCCGCCTGGCGGTCCTCGCGGTTGGCGAACTGGATCTTGTCGATCTTGGTCACGCCCTCGACAATATGGGCTACCTGATCGCCAAAGGCGGCGGCAATCTCTTCGTTAGTGGCCGGGGTATCCTCGACGGCGTCATGGAGCAGGGCCGCGGCAATGGCCGTCGCGTCCAGTTTCATCTCGGCCAGCACTTCGGCAACCTGGAGGGGGTGGATAATGTACGGCTCGCCGGAGGCGCGCATCTGCCCTTCGTGGTGCTTGAGGCAAAACTCCCAGGCTTTGCGGATGAGAGCGATGTCTTCGTGGGGCCGGTTGGCCTTCACCCGGCGGAGAAGCGCTTCAAAGCGCTCGCCGATGGCGCGCATATCCGGAGCGGACACAACCTGACCGCCCGCCCCTGGAGACACCGGGGTGGCGCCGGGGGAACCCGCCGCAATCGTCTGCCGGACAGTCGCCATGCTTCATTATAGGCCGCAAAGATTTCCGCGCGCTCAAAAGTGTCTGCATCAGGCTGAAAGTGAAAGGGTAAGCCAGCTTGGGAAAAGCGCACAAACTCACAATCCCATGCGGCGCGGAACCCATGCCGCTCTGCGCGGATGCAAGCCTCTACTTGGTAAGATGAACCAGGCAAAACCGAAGATTCGCCGCCCCAAGACCCAAAGGAAGCGTATGACGAAAACACACACAGAACGGACTGAGGGAAAACGAAGGGCGCCGAAGGACAGAGAGCCCAAAGCTTCCACAAAATCAAACCACCGCATTTCTGCTCCGCTGCCCTCCTCGCGAGAGGACGGTTTGCGGCAAGGCGCCCATGAGAAAGCCGGCGGGACCAAGTTGGGCTTGGCGGCACCAGGGGCGGTCGTCAGCCGCCGCGCGGCCGACCGGCTGCGCAGGGGGCATTTGTGGGTCTATGCGTCGGATGTGGAGTCGATTACGCTGCCTGAAACGGAGACTCCGCCAGCGCTCGTGCCGGTGGCCGACAGCCGTGGGCTCTTGCTTGGGACGGCTCTCTATAGCCCAACGTCGCAGATTGCCTTGCGGCTGGTGTCGCGCGAGGCGATTGGCGAGGCGGAATGGCTGGAGCTGATGGCCAGCCGTCTGCGGCAGGCCGTCGGCAGGCGCAAACCCATGCTCGACGGCGAGAATGACGCCTGCCGCCTGTGCTTCAGCGAGGCAGACGAGCTGCCAGGCGTAATCGTGGACAAGTACGGGCCACTCATCATCCTGCAACTGCTCGCCAGGGGGTTGGATTCGGCGGCTGTGCGGGAGACG
>JAKABE010000043.1 GCA_021801945.1 Acidobacteriota bacterium | reverse complement strand
GAACTTTTCGTAGGCGTCCTCGAGGAAGCCGAGGATGGGCTCGGCAAAGTTGTTGCGCCGTGCCACCACGCCCTGCATGTAGTGCTCCTGGTTCTGGACCGGGCCGAGCAGGACGGGGTTGGTGAGATCGACCATCTTGGGCACGCGGCGGCGGGTGGAACCGAAGAGCGTGCGCTGAGCCTCGGTGGGGCAGTCGATGACGTCGTCGGGCGCGCCGAGGAACTCGCGGATCAGATCCGACTCGTGTTTATAGAAGGTGCGCTCGAGGTGGCTGGTCAGGAAGCCGTCCATGATGTTCATGCCCGGCGTGAGCGAGAGCTCGGTGACGCGGCGGAGGATGAGGGCCTGGTCGGCGGCCTGCTGCGCGTCCTTGCCGAAGAGCATGATCCAGCCGGTATCCAGCGCGCCATATATATCGTCGTGGCCGCAGTGGACGTTGAGGGCGTGCTTGGTGAGAGCGCGAGCGCCGACCTCGAGGACCATGGTCGAGCCCTTGCCGGGGGCGTGGTAGTACTGCTCCACGCCGTAGACCACGCCCTGGCCGGAGGTGAAGTTAACCACGCGCTTGCCACAAACCGAGTGGGCGATGGCACCGCCCTGGGCCGCGTGCTCGCCCTCGGCCTCGATGGCTAAAGTGTTGTGCCCGAAGACGTTCAGATGGCCTTCGGCATAGGCCTGCTGGAAGAGCTCGCCGCCCTCGGTGGAAGGCGTGATGGGATAAAAAACGCCGGCGTCGGCGATGCGCGTCTCCGTATGATAGGAGACAAGCTGGTTGCCGTTCGCGGTAACGCGGATGCCTGGGTAACGAGCAGATGCTTTCATATCCTTCTCCGTAGGCCTAGTACCTGATTTTATTGTCGCTCAGCGCGGCGGGGCGGTCCGGCAGCGATTGGCCGGCAGTACGCCGCTTCCACGGGCTTTTCAGGCTGCGCGGATGATACGACCGGCTAGCATTCCTAAGAAGTATCGATCTGGCCGCAGCCCGTGAGCGACAAACTACTGGGGAAGATCACCCCGAATCGAACGGCCTTTCCATAAGTATGCACGCACAAACAAAGACGGCATCTTACAGGTTGGGATTATCTCGAGGGGGCTTGCGGCCGCAGAGGGCGAGGGTGCGGACCCTGCGCGCGGCGCATCCCCGATAGAATGGACTTGCGATGACAAGCGCGGAGATCGGCGGCTGGGTTGGCCGCACGATAGATGGACGATATCCCCTGGTGCGGTGGCTGGGGGGCGCCGAAGGCGACGGAGTATTTCTAACGGAGGCACCGGACCAGGGATTCCGGGAAGCGGCGATCCGGCTGGTTTTGGCGGAGAGCGGCGATGCGCGGGAGCGAGCCGCGGGATGGAAGGCGGCCGCGGGTCTTGAGCATCCGCATCTGGCGCGGGTACTGGGAACGGGCGAGTGCCGGGTGGAGGATGCGACGGTTCTCTACTGCGTAACCGAGTACGCCGACGAGGTCCTGGGGGACGTGATCCGGGAGCGGGCACTGACGCCCGACGAAGCGCGCCAGATGCTGGAGCCGCTGGTGGAGGCGCTCGAGCACCTGCACGGACAGGGACTGGTCCACGAGAGGCTAAGGCCGGCGAAGATTCTGGCGGCGAACGATTGCCTGAAGCTTTCACCGGACGGCGTGCAGCGGGCGGCGACGGCGAACCGCGGCGCCAATGCATACGATACGCCGGAGGCGGCGCGGAACACTGCGGCGGGAGATGTGTGGCGGCTAGGCATCACGCTGGTGGAGGCGCTGACGCAGCGGACGCCGGAATGGGATGCGCCGGGCGGCGGCGTTCCGGCGCTTGTGGAGAACCTGCCGGAGCCGTATGCGAGGATTGCGCGGGAGTGCCTGCGGGGAGATCCGGCGAAGCGGTGCACCCTGGCGCGGGTGCGGGAGTTGCTGACAGGCGCCGCCGAGTCGTGGCCGGAGCCGGAACGCGCACCAGAACGCAAGCCAGAACAGAAGTTGGAGCGCGGAGCAGTTGCGTCCGCCCATCAGCCGCGCACGAAGATGGGAGTGCGGGTTGCAGGAGTGGCGCTGCTTGCGCTGTTCGCGGCGATAGAGATTTGGCTGCACCGGCAACCTTCAGCTGCACCGGAGCCGAGGTTGCCGGCACCGCCGCGCGCCGCAAGACGGTTTGGCACCCCAGAGTGGGAGCAGCAAAATAGCGCGCATACTTCGGCCGGTCCTGTGCATCCTGGGACCATCGTGAAGCGGGTGATGCCCGGCGTGCCGGAGGCCGCGATGCACACCATCCATGGCACGATCCGGATCAGCGTTCAAGTGACGGTGAACACGAAAGGCGCCGTGAACGGCGCATTGATTGAACATGCGGGGACAAGCCCGTACTTTGACCGCTATGCACTGGCCGCGGCGCGGCAGTGGCAGTTCACACCGGCATACACAGGCGGGAAGGCCGTGACAAGCGCGTGGCTGCTGCACTTTGAGCTGCGGCAGAACGGGATCGAGGTGCATCCCGAGGAAGTGGTGCCTTGACGGAGTGAGCGCGGCAAGGAAGGCGCGTAGAGATGCGGGAAACCATGCGGGCGGC
Organism: Acidobacteriota bacterium; assembly: GCA_021801945.1. The sequence continues at coordinate 11,127 of JAKABE010000043.1, read as the reverse complement.
GCAAGAGTCTGCGCTACGATAGGGAGGTCAGGACAGCGCATGTTTGTTGTGGTTTGGCGGTTTGAGATTGCCGAGGAGAAGACGGCTGCTTTCGAGGCGGCCTACGGGCCGGACGGGGCTTGGGCGCAACTGTTTCGCACTTCGCCCAAGTACCTGGGCACGGAGCTGCTGCGCGACGCCTATGTGCCGGGGGCATACTTGACGATCGACCGCTGGGCGAGCGAGGAGGAGTTCCGGGCGTTCCGCAAGGAACATGACCCGGAGTACGAGAAGCTGGACCGCGAGTGCGACGCGCTTACCGGGAGCGAGACCCGGATCGGGGCGTATACCGCCTGACGGGAGGGCGCGGACGATCCCACTGCCCGGCCCGGCTCTTGGCGCTAGATGGCGGCAAGGCCGGTGTCCCGAGGGGTGAGCGATGCGCGAAAGAGGACTCTGCCCTTCCCTACGCACGCCACGCACTGTGGCCGATGGGCACCGCGAGTTGGGCGTGCAAGCCGTGTATCCCAAGTCTTCCATCAGGACAAGCTCTGCGCCGCGCCGCTCGCGCATCCCGCGGTGAGCCGGCGTGGCGAAGGAATTCAATCATTGGCCACATCATCTTTCAGCGCGATTCCCTTGCCGGTATTGTCCGGCAAGGGGAGTTGCATGGCCTAGAAGAGGCAAATGCCCACCCAGCGTGTGGGGCGCTTTCTCGGTCCGCGCCCCACACGCTGGGTGGGTTCCCCGGCCGCGCCGTTTTTGCCAAGCCTTGGCCGGGATACAGCAGCTCTCTGTGCTCTAAGCCGGCATGGCCATGTACTTGCTGAGAACGTCGATCAGGCCCTGGTTGGGGATACACTGCTTGGCCGAGAAGGAAGACAGAATGTGATCCATCTGGGTCTCGGACTGTCCCTTAAAGAGGCTGGCGTAGAGCGGCTGCATAAGCGTTCCCGTGTAGAAGCACAGCAAGGTTTGACTGACGCAGCGTACATTGAGGCGCGGATCGAGTTGCGGATCGGCTACGACCTGGAGGATTTGGTTGGCAAGCTGGGCGGTGGCGTCCTTGACGGGCGTGGGCGGCAGCCACTTCATCCAGTCGTCGGTGCCGAGGGCACGCTTTTTGCCAAGCAGGTCGCTGATGCGCTCCACGTAGGGAGACTCAGGATTGAGCGTGAGCATTCCCATGACACCGATATCCTTGTAGTTCCAGGTCGTCCAATGGGCCCCGTGGGCTTCAAAGATGCCAATCTGATCGTCCAGTGCGCGCAGCCGGTCAGGGTTCTCGTCGGGCGGCCCGTTGTAGACAGACCCAAACTCGCCCACCCACAACGGAACGTCATGCTGCTGAGTAAACTTTGTGCCCTCAGCATCGAGAAAGAATCGCTCCTGTCTGGCGCGGTCCCAAAGCTGGGGGCCGCTTGTCGCGGCCGACCGGGGATGGATGGTGCCGGGGTATTTGCCAGGTCCGAAGCCGGGGACGGTGTAGTTATGGGAGCTGTAAGCGAGGTTGTCGTCAAAGGGCTTCTCGAATCCCAGGAACTGGCTTGCGTAGTTATCACCCTCAAGGAAGATGATGTGGCGGGAATCGACCTTGCGAATCTCAGTAACGACGCGCTGGTAGAGGGAATTCATGCGGTCCCAGCGGGGCCTGTAATTGGAGTAGATATTCCAAGGATAGTCGCCGATCTCGTTGTTCGAACAAGGCTCATTGAGGATGTCGTACCCCGCGATGACGGCCCTGTTCGCATAGCGGCGCGCGAACTCCCGCCAAAGGGCGACGTAACGATCCTGATAGGACGAGACCGTCCACAAGAGACTGATGCGGGATGCATTGTCAGAATGCCAATGGACGTTCTGCCATCCTTGAGCCGCATGGAGATCGAGGATGACGTAGAGGCCATGGTTTTCGCAGTGGCGCAACGCCTGATCGAGACGTGCGAAACCGGCCTCTTTGTATTTGAAGGGAGCGTCATCGTCCTCGAAATGCCGGTAATTGAGAGGAATCCTGACGACGGAAGCGCCGGTCTTCCTGAGGAAGATTACGTCGTCCTCATTGAAGAAATAGTCGAGCATGCGATCGAAGAAGAATTGCGCTTTGGCAGGACCAAGCACCTCCGCCATTTGAGCGCGGAGAGTGTGCTCCGCGCCGGGGTGGCCATTGATGAAATCCTCCATGTTCATCCAGCCGCCCGGACAGGTTCCTCGGAGGCGAACCCGATTCCCTTTGCCGTCGACGATGTGACTGCCGCTCACACGCAGGAACTCCATTTTGTTGCCGCCGGCAGGCGAGCCTTGTGCTTGTGGACCGACAGCTTGTTCGGCAACGGCTGGTGCGGCCTTGCCGGCGAGCGCTGCCGCACCGGTGAACGCGGCCAGCTTAAGAAACTCGCGCCGCGGCTGCAATTCGCTTGCTTTCCTTGACATAAGTCCTCTTTCGAACATCGGGTTTGAGGGTTCAGGATGGCGGTTACCGCCCAGGAGCAACGGCAACGGCTCTCGACATGGCCCTGCCGGCTGCTGGAATTTGCGAACGCTCAAGGGCACGCGGCAGAGAACCCTCTGTGCGCACGGTCAACAAGGAAAGCAGGGCTACGAAGACATCATATCTCCGAAGCAGGCGAGTCTCGGGTCAAAACAGACATTGCGGCTGAGGCCGGCCATCGGGAGGCCCTGCAGGCACTGCCGCATCTGTCCGTATCAGGGCACCGACATCGTGGATGAGAAGGGCAAGGCGAGTGCAAGCGCATCGCCGGCGGCCCGACGGGGACGCGGCGAGAATCGAGCCGCAGCGGCTGCGCTGTCCAGCAGGGGCAGGCGGCTGAGGTTTCCCATTTATCAGCAGCTTGCAGAACCATCCTCCGGGGAGGTTGGAGCGCAATGGAGGGAATCCCGGCATGGCGTTCGCGCTGTGACGAGAACTCAACTTGACATGCCACACATCTTGGTAGTAGGAACTCACGCAAGGATAGGAGAACCGACTTGGCCGCACCCAAGCTGTCGAAGCTCGAGTTTCAGATCATGGAAGCGTTATGGGCCGGGGGCGAGCGCTCGATCCGCGCGATTCTGGACTCGATGCCCGGCAAGCGCCAGCCGGCGTACACGACGGTGCAAACGACGATCTATCGCATGGAAGGCAAAGGGGTGGTTCGCCGCGTGAGGAAGGTGGGAAACTCTCACATCTTCACGGCCTCCGTGAGCCGCGAGGCGGCGCAAGGGCGGTTGATAGACGATCTACTGGCCCTCTTGGGCGGCCGTCCGGAGCCGGTCCTGGCGCACTTGATCAAGACTGACAAGCTGACGATCGAGGACGTAAAGGAGGCGGAGCAGGCGCTGGGTCCTCTGTCGCGCGCGGAGAAGCGATCGATATAAAGCCGATATCTACTTGACGCGACGGACCCCAAGATGTAGTGTGAGGGGCCATGGGCGAGGATCATCCAGAGACCCTGCTTAGTTTGGAGAGCCTCATCAGCCGGGGCGATTCCTGTGGGGCTTGGCAGAGGGTTGCGCACTGGCCCGAGGGCTGGATAAGTTGGCGCTTCGGCGGCTGCCTGCACGCGACGCGGATAAAGGCAGGAACTAAACTCCAAGCTAGTCATCCGCCCCGGACGATCCACCTTCGGGCGAGGAAACAAGTTACCAGCCGGAAGAACGGCAGCCGCGCTCTTAGACTGGGGCGCACCTTGGGACTGAACAGTTCCAAGACCACCAGAAACCCATCCGGGACGTGTGAGCCGGAAGAGGCGCCATCATATCCCGGACGAGATTACACTTCGCATCAACCGCCGCGAGCAAGTCTGGCGGGGCAATCCTGTTTTCTCGCCTGTTGCAACGGTCTGTGCAGGCCGGGCTCGATCCTTTCTCTTGGCTGACCGAACCCACGACCGGCAGTAATCCGTGACGTCGAGCAAAGGTCCATCACCTCGGAATGGTTCTAACATTTTTAGACTGGGGAGCAAACACATGAATGAACGAATCCTGAAATATGCCTTTGCAGTTCCGCTGTTGAGTTTGGCTTTCTTGCCAATGGGCTGCAAGAAGCCTCCACCAATAACTCTGGCGTGCAATGCGAGCGCGCCCGCGGTCTACCCTGGTGAACCTCTTACCGTAACCGCGACCGCTGGATCGGTAAGCACCAAGAAGCACACGAACGTGATCTATAGCTGGAGTGGCGAAGGAGTGACCGGCACAGGGGAAACAGCCACTGTGGCGACGGGGTCGCTGGACCCCGGCAACTACACGGCAAAGGCTGAAGTAAAGGAGGGGAAAAAAGGCAAAGAGGGCCTGAAGCCGGGTCAAACCGCTCAATGCGATGCCAACTACACGGTGAAGGCTTTTGAGCCGCCGACGATCTCTTGCTCAGCCGACCCGATGGAAGTGAAGCCCGGCGGGACGGCTACGATTACGGCCTCGGCCGTGAGTCCACAGAACCTTCCGCTGACTTACAGTTACTCGGCTTCAGCGGGCACCATATCTGGCAGCGGCACGACAGCAGAGTTTTCTTCGGCCGGAGCACCGACCGGAGCAGTTGGCATTACCTGTAACGTCTCCGACAACAAGGGCCACACGGCGCGCGCCAACACGACGGTAACGGTTCTAGCACCTCCGCCGCCGCCACCTCCGCCGCATACCCAGGCGCTCTGCTCGATCAGCTTCACGACCGACAAGCGGCGGCCCACGCGCGTGGACAACCAGGCCAAGGCCTGTCTCGACCAGGTGGCTCTTGAACTGAAACAGCAGGCCGACGCCACAGCGGTACTCGTAGGCGAACAGACACCCGCCGAGGCAACCATCACCCAGAAGCAGGAAGCACGAGCGGCGAAGTATCCGCGGCGGCGCTTCAAGGTCACGTATTATGCCGCGCAGCGCGCCGTCAACGCCAAGGATTACCTGGTAACCCAACAGGGCATCGACTCCTCGCGCATCAGCGTGGCCACCAGCCCAATGGAAGGGCAAGAAGTACAGGATTATCTGGTGCCCTCCGGCGCGAACTTCTCGAACGATGTTCCGGGGACGACGCCCGTGAACGAGAACGAAGTCAAGCCAATTCCGCGCGTACCTTTGCCTCAACGGCATCGCTAAGACGCGGCAACAAACAGCGGATCTTCTCCAGGACGACTGATCCGGTCTCCGATGAGGCGCCGCAGCGCGGCAGACCCGCCCAGCAGGGCGGGTCTGCCATTTCAGGATGGGAGCGCATCCGGCTTCGCCCGATTCAGCGCACAGCCGGCAAGTTCGGTTCAGCGAGCCGCACTTCAAGGAATCCGGGATGAGGAGTGGATGGGTGCGTCTGTTCATTCACTCAAGGATCTGATGCGGATGGCTGCGAATACCGCGCGCGATTGGAATCAGGTTGCGCAGTGCTGCAAGGCCGGACGGTAAGCGGCTGGCGCAGCCCGTTCACAAGGTTGTGGCCGCGGGTCGGTACCGGTTCGTTCGCGGGCAGTGAAAGGGATCGCCTGCCGGAATCTCGTCCCTGTCCGTCCATGGGTCTACTCCACCCGCAAGGCCGCGACCGGATTCACCGCCGCCGCCCTTCGCGCCGGAACCAGACTGGCGGCGAGCGCGCACAAGCCCATCGCCAGCACCGCTCCGGAGAGCACCACAGGATCCCAACCTTTCACCTGGTACAGCTTGGAGGCGATCAGGCGGGCACAGCCGATCGACGCAGGCACGCCGATAAGCAGCCCGATGACAATCTGCAGGAAAGCACCTTTCAGCACCAGCGCCACCACGCCGGTGCGGTTCGCCCCCATTGCAATGCGCACTCCGATCTCGCTGGTCCGCCGCTCCACGCCATACGCGGTCACGCCGTAGAGCCCAACGCCCGCCAAGATCAGGGCGAGGAGTCCGAAGAGGCCCGTTAGTTGGGCCACGGTCCGTTCCTGGTCCAGGCGGTCGGCCACCTGCTGCGCCATGGGTCGAATCCTAACCAAAGTCAGGTTGGGATCGACGTCGGAGAAGGCGCGCTTCACCTGCGCCTCCAGTCCCTCCATCCCTCCCTGGATCTCGAGCACCGCGGCTTCCATGATGTGGCTGCGGTCGTCGACCATCTGGATCATCTGCTTGTCGTAGGTGGCATGTTGCGCCAGCGGGACAAAGAACAGCGGCGGCCGCCAATGGCCGCTCGGATCGGTATAGTTTGCCGTGTGCAGCACGCCCACGATCTCGTAGGTCTTCGCGTAGCGCGGCTCGTCAATTCCGAAGACATGACCGATGGGATTCTCGCCGGGCATGAAGTAACGCTTGACAAAAGCCTCGTCCACCACCGCGACGTTGCGCGTGGCGGCCGTGTCCTGGCGGGTAATGGTTCTTCCCCGCACCAGCGACTGCCCCATGACCTCCAGGTAGCCGGGGCTCACTCGGTCCCAGGAGGCGGAGATGTGCTCGGGGTCGTCTAGATTGGGCGGTTTGGAACCTGGCCGGAAGATCAGCTCGCCCCAGTTGTTGGTGAAGGGTGTATATAACGCCAGCGCCGCCCTTTTGACGCCCGGAATCTGTTCGAGCCGCTGCTGTAGCGCCCGGTAGGTGGCATCCAACTTCTCGGCTGAGTAGCCCGTAAACGGCGCATACAAGCTGATGCTTACGCGGTGATCGGTCAGGAAGCCAAAATCCTGGTTCTGCATCTTTTCGAGACTGCGCACGAGCAGACCTGCCCCGCTCAGCAGCACCACGGACAGGGTCGCCTGGAACACCACCAGCGACTTCCGCCAGAAGGAGCTGCGATCGCGCGTCGTGCGGCTGGCACCGTGCAGCGCCGCCAGGGGATTGGCGCGCGAGGCCAGCCACGCGGGGGCCGTTCCGAAGAGCAAACCAGTGATGAGCGACACGCCGAAGGCGAAGCCCAACACGGGCAGCGAGGGCAGGGCGCTGATGGGGACGTAGTGCGCATGGCGAAAGGCAAGCGCAACGATGAGCTTGACGCCGGCAAAGGCCACCACAAGTCCCGCGGCACCACCGACCGTCGCCAGCACGAGGCTCTCCGTGAGCCACTGCCGGATCAGGCGCCCGCGGGGCGCCCCAAGCGCAAGCCGGATGGCGGTCTGCGGATTGCGCGCCGATGCGCGCGCCAGCAGGAGGTTGGCGATGTTCGCGCAGGCGATGAGCAGCACCAGTCCACAGACGGCGAGCAGGATGCTCAGGCTGGCCTGGTAGTCGGCCTTCATCACGCCGATTCCCGCCCCGCCGGGAGTGATGCGGACGTGCTGCTTGGGAAGCACCTCTTTGACCTGTGGCGCAAACTGCGGATAGAGCGGGCCGAAGTCATTCACAAACCAGTTGCGCAGCAGCGTGGTGAACCGTGGCCCCAGCGAATCCGGGTTTGTCCCCGGCCGGACACGGCCAATGATGCGTAGCCAGGCCATCGGCAGGTTCAGCAGCGTGTTTTCGCCCGCAATCAGGGGTTCCTGCTGGATGGGCAGGAAGAGTTCCGGCGGATCGCTCTTGAGAGTCTCACCATCGAAACCTGGGGGCGCAATCCCGACGATGGTGAAGGGATGGCCGTCGAGGTAAAAGGTGGCGCCGACGACACTGGGATCCGCCCCATACAACTGCTGCCAGGCACGGTGCGTGAGCATCGCGGCAGGCGGGGCCTTGCGCTGATCGTCGGCCGGCACCAGCGTGCGCCCGGCAAAGGCGCGAATGCCGAAGGTGGAGAAGTAATTTCCTGAAACATATTCGGCGTTCAGCGGCTTTGCTTGTCCGGTCTCTCCGCCACGCCGGACGCTAAACAGGTCGCGCCCCGCCTGGAATGCCGCCATCTGCTCGAACTCTGGTGCGGCAGCCTGGAAGCGCTGATAGAGCACGTAGGGAAAGAGCCCCCAGCTTCCCTCCGGTCCCATGTTCACGCAGCAATCGCGGCCCTCGCCCACGCGGTACAGCGTCGCGGGGTCCGTCACCGGCAACGACTTCAGCATGACTGTATGAATCAGCGAAAAGATGGCGGTGGTAGCGCCGATGCCGAGCGCCAACGTAAGCATAGCGGTCAGGGTGAAGATGGGCGATTGCCGCATCTGGCGCAGAGCGTACACAAGATCCTGCCCCAGGGTTCGCATAGCATACCTCTTGCAGGTTGCATACGAAGAATGCGCCGGGCAAGTTCCCAGCCGTGTGATCTGCAACACGGCCGGATGGCGCCGAATCAACGAGAGCAGGATTTTTCTTGAAGGCCGCGGCCGTTCGGATCAGGTCTTCAGAAAGGCCGGGCCGGCACAGGCTTCCGTGCCTGGAAGCCCATTGACGGGCAGAGACCGAGCCGTGTTCGCGCCGAATCAGGAAGAGATGGCCGCTGCGCGGAGTTTCCTTGAGTTGAGGGGCGGTGAGCGCGTGGATCTCATTCAATCCGAAACTTGCCAGCGCGGCCGAAGCATGGGCCCGCAAAGGCAGGGCCACGAACCAGAGAGAAGCACCCACGGGCTCTTCGACTCCGCTTGCCGCAAAGACGCGGCAAGCTCCGCCCAGGACGACAACGCAATTCGGTTGCGAGCTTCAGGCTCAGCGCCCCCGGTAGACGCCGGCCGGCACAAAATGCCCCGGCCGGCGGAGCCGGATCTGCACTAGACGAGCTTGGCGTCGAGGGTGATCTCGGTATTGTTGGCGAAGAGCTTCGAGATCGGGCAGCCGGCTTTCGCGTCGGCCGCGGCTTTGTCAAAGGCCTCTTTGCTGGCGCCGGGAACGCTCGCCGTGGTGGAGAGGGCGATCCTGGTCACCGCGAAGCCCGCGTCGGTCTTGGCCAGGGTTACGGCAGCATGCGTTTCAATCCGGGTGGGTGTCAGGCCCGCGCCACCCAACTGCGCGCCCAGCGCCATCGAGAAGCAACTGGCATGGGCGGCCGCAATCATTTCCTCTGGCGTGGTGCCGGCGGCCGCGCCTTCAAAACGGGTGGCGAACGAATAATTTGCGTCCTTCAGCACTCCCGTCGCCGTGGAGATTGTGCCTTTACCTTCCTTCAATGAACCTGTCCAAACCGCACTTGCCTTGCTTGCCATAAGTTCCTCCTTGGGGGATTCAAGAATCCTTGAGTTGCAGTCGTGGTTGCCGGATGCGCCGCGATGGGGACGCCCAGGCGCTGCTCAAAAAAAGCCAATGTACGAGACGGCTCTCTCATAGAGAGCGTACTGCGCCGCCTCTCTTCTATGCTAATCTGTCGGGCATGTTGCCTGAACGGCCACGCGCTTTCGATTCCGGATTTGTGATCGATGCTGCGCAAAATGTCTCGCATGGTGAGGCGGAGGGCGCGGCGGCGGCGGACCACCACAGCCAGGTGTGCCCCAATTGCGGGCGCCAACTCAGCAGCCACCGTTGCAAGCTGGTCTGCACACAGTGCGGCTACTACATGAGTTGCGCAGACTATTACTGAGGCTCGCTCAGGAGCCGTCCAATGAGCCCGGCACACGAACGCTCGAAGTTGCGGCAACTCTGGATCAAGAAAGTTCCGCGCCGCGCCCGGGGGCAAGAGCCCCAAGGGCCGCGGAGGGGAGCAGGCGTGCGCGCGTGAGCACCTTGCGGGCTAGACCGGTGAGGGGCATGCCGACAGCCTCGTGAAGCGGCACCCAACGCCGCTGGCCGCCGGGAATGGTCAAGGTTTCCGCGTCGTCTTCAAGAACGGCGCGGATGCGCACGTAGTAGTTCACCTGCATGATGGCATGGCGGACGGTCATGCGCAATTCATCCGGGGGAACGGCCGGCTCGCGCAGCAACGGCAACTCCCAAAGGCCAGGCATGACCGACACCGAATCCGGCCGCTGTTCCAGCAGCACCTCGCGGCCCGTGGTAGCGTGCGCGTTGCCCGGGTTGCGGCGGCTGCGCACGCTGAGCGCATGGGCAACCTCGCGGCTGAGCATCCGAGGCCGCGGCGAAGTTTTGTGTTCGCCGCGGGTATGGCAATGACGAAGGGCTGGGCAGGTCTGGCACAGGGGATTGCGGGGCAAACAGAGGGTCGCGCCCAGTTCCATCATCGCCTGGTTGAAGTCGCCTGGGCGCCGGGGATCAACAAGGAGCCCAGCCAACTCTTCGATTTTGCGCTTAAGGGCGGCGCCGCCCTTGCGGCTGCCCATCTCCCAACCCGCCAGGCGGCATAGCACCCGCTCAACGTTGCCGTCGACCACGGCCACTTGCTCACCGTGCGCGATGCTGGCGATGGCGGCGGCCGTATAAGCGCCGATTCCGGGCAGTGCACGCAGTTCATTGGCCGTGACCGGCAGGTTGCCGTGGTGGTGGTTGGCCACAAACTGCGCCGCCTTGAACAACATGCGCGCACGCCGGTAATAGCCCAAGCCGCTCCACAACGCCAGCACTTCCTCCTCCCGCGCCAAAGCCAGCGAGACCAGGGAGGGAAAGCGCGCCATAAAGACGCGATAGCGCTGGATGACCACAGCCACACGCGTCTGCTGGAGCATGATCTCAGAGACCCAAATCGCATAGGGATCGCGGCTCCTCCGCCAGGGCAGATCGCGGCGGTTGCGCTCATACCACTCCAGCAGACCCTGGCGCAATTCAGCAATCTTCGCGGGCTCGCAGTACTGCATGGCCATGCGCCTAGATTACGGCATTGGCTTCCGGCGACTTCTGCAGCCGCGCCTCACGGGGAGATTGCGCCGGGATAACGGCAAGTGACAAAGACGGTACCGCGGCGCGTGGCGCCTCTTGCACCATGCAATGTGCGCTGCTAGCATCGGAGATCGATTCCCGCTTCGCCTTCGTCAAAGAGGCTCTTTGCGGCCGCGAATGATGAATGCGGGCTCACCGCGCCACAAGGATCATCCGCTGATTCGCCGGCCACAGATTCTCAGCCCATCGGAGGCAACCGTTTTGAAACGAACAGCCGTGCGCATGATGCTCGTCCTGGTGGCCGCGCCGCAGCTTGTATTTGCGCAAACAACCCCCTCTGCCACACAGATGTCTCCGCCGCCGCGGCCCACGTTCGGTACTGGCCCCGCAAGCCCTGCTCCGGCTGCAAGCGCGGCCCCGGCGGTGCAGAATGCGAAGAAGGAGAAAGCCAAGAAGCCCTTCACCGCGCCCGCGCCCTTTTCGCGGCTGGCGCTGGGGGGTGGGGTCTCGACGATGGGCGTGAACTTGCAGGCAGCGATCAATGTCAACCGCTACTTGAACCTGCGCGCCACCGGCAACTGGCTCAATTACACGGTGAAC
>JAKABE010000498.1 GCA_021801945.1 Acidobacteriota bacterium | reverse complement strand
CATCGGATGCTTTCTTTCCGGCGACGGCTGCTACGGTATACCCACCCACCTGAAATGGCCCTTGGGTATGAGTTTTCCAAATGGAATCGTGCCCACCCCGCCGGGCGTGCGCGTCCTGCCAACGCCGCTGTTCGAGCTGGGCACAGGCCTGCTGATCGGCTGGTGGCTGTGGCGGCGCGCCGGCAAACCCCACGCGGTTGGCCTGATCACCGGCGAGTACCTCGCGCTGAGCGGGCTGGCGCGGTTCCTCGTGGAGTTCGTGCGCCGCAACCCCAAGGTGCTTTGGGGGCTCTCGAACGCGCAACTGGCAAGTCTTGGCGCGATGGTTGCCGGGCTGGCGCTGGCCCTGTGGGCGGCGCGGCGGCCCCTGGACCGGCCCCTGCGGGCAGAATCCGCACCCGCAGTCGAGAAACCGGCCTGAAGCAAAGCCCTTCCACAACTTTTCTTGTTCACCACGGCTGCCACCGTAGCTCGTTTGGGAGCAATGCGCGCCAAGGGGCGGAAAAGCGGCGCAAGCCGGACGCAAGCTCGTCCCTTGGAGCCAAGATGATGGCACAGGTGGTGGGGTTTTTCCGCGAGACGGGCAGAGCGCATGGCTTCCCTCCGGGGCGAAACTCAGTAAGCTCACATGACCTGCGGTGCCTGTTCCGATGGCGGCGATCCTTGATATTCTCCTGATCGTGGTTGCCAACGTCGCGCAAATTTTCCAGGAGGAGTACCGGGCACTGCGGCCGCGCGCCCCTATGCCGCCGATCGCGGTGCGGTTCCGGCGCTTTACCTCGCTGAACACCACCATCCGCTTGCGCGAGGGCAGAATCCACGCCAGCCTCTCCGATCTTCTTGAAGGCGCACCCGAGCCGGTGGTGCGCGCCATCGCGCATATCCTGTTGGCTAAGCTCTACCGCAGGCCGGTGGAGGCCACGCACAACCTGCGTTACAAGCGATTCGCCTCCAGCGCGGCGGTCACGCGCCAGACGGAGGCCATCCGGCACGCGCGCGGCAGCAAGCGCTATTTCGGCCCCGAAGGGCGTTATTACCATCTCGAAGAAGTCTTCGATTCCCTGAATATGCGGTTCTTCGGCGGCCTCCTGGGCAGGCCCGAGCTCACCTGGAGCGAACACCTTGCCAAGCGCTCGCTGGGGCACTACGACGCAGCCCACAACACCATCGTGGTGAGCCGGGTCTTCGATCGCCCGTCGAGCCCGCGCTACGCCATCGAGTACCTGCTCTATCACGAGATGCTGCACCTGAAGCATCCGGTCAAAATGCGGGGACTGCGGCGCTGTGTGCACTCCCGCGAGTTCAAGGCCGAAGAGGCGCTGTTCCCGCAACTGGCCGAGGCATTGGCCTTCTTGAAACGGCTGTAGCACGCGAGTCTCGCAGGCGGCCATGTCGACATGCTTCTTGCGATCTGAGCGCTTATCCGCCGTTCTTCTGCAGGAAGGGATTGGAATCCCGCTCCTCGCCGATGGTCGTCTGCGGGCCGTGACCGGGAAGCACCCGGGTGTCCTCCGGCAGCACCAGCAACCGGGAATGGATCGAGTCGATGATCTGGTTAAAGTTGCCGCCCGGCAGGTCGGTGCGCCCGATGCTCCCTGCAAACAGCGTGTCTCCTGCAATCAGCAGGTTGAGCGGAACAAAATGCAGGCAGATGGAACCCTGCGTGTGGCCGGGCGTATGGATCACCTGGGCGGGGTAGCGTCCGAGGCCGACCTTCTCCCCGTCTTGCAAGACCGCGTCGGGCGGAGCGGTTTCCGGCGGCGCCATGCCCAGCCAGGCTGCCTGGCTCCCCATCTTCTCGAGAAGCGGCAGGTCGTTCTCGTTCATGAAAATGGGCGCGCCCGTCAGCCGCTTGAGCTTGAGCGCTCCGCCCACATGATCGATATGGGCGTGGGTGATAAGGATCTGCTTCAGCGCAAAGCCGAGTTCCGTCAGTCGGCGCTGGATGCGGCTCACCTCGTCGCCGGGATCGATCACCAGGGCTTCGTGCGCCTCTTCATCGCCCAGGATCGTGCAGTTGCAGGCCAGCGGTCCAACCGGAAACGTCTCGAGAATCATCATCTCGATTGTAGTGCCGGTGCGGCCGCTGCCCTCAGCTTCGTGGTGATCGATCCCAAGAGCATCGGGGCTTCACCGGCCGAAACTCCTTATCGGTTGCGAGGTAATTCGCCGGATCCTGCACAATGAAGGACATGGCACAGAATCCAGATTCCTTTCGGGCAAACCTGCCGCGGTACACCGCAGCGTCCCGCCGATTCTGTCTTCGCAGGGGCCGCATTGGCTCGTAAGTTCTTTGGAATCAAATATGTGCAAATAAGTCTCTTGTTTTCTAATATTTGCGGCGATTACCCCTAGATAACTAGTTTGGAATCAAATATTTACAGCAAAACGTGGGGGGGGAGGGGTAAACGCTCGGGGTATAGACGGAAAGCCGGGCAACGGTTACCAAAGAGTTTCCCCCTCTTGCGAAAAGATCTGGTGCGGTTCGCTTTTTATTCGCTATAATCTCCGCCATGGC
>JAKABE010000042.1 GCA_021801945.1 Acidobacteriota bacterium | reverse complement strand
TGGCAGCGGTTGACGATGCGGGAGGCGATTGTTAAGTGGTGGCCGGAAGGTGTCGGGCCAGCGCCCAGCGATGAAGAATTCCGAAGTGCAGGCGCTCTTCAAAGGACAATTGCATCGGCGCTTGCTGCAAAGCCGATTTCCCATGGTAATTGGCGAACGGCGTCTGATGGAAGCAGATTTGCAGGTCTACCACCAGGTTTGCCAACGGGGCCGCGTTCTGGCTCGACGGAAGATCAGGAACGAGCATTCAAAGAACCCGCACGAACGGCTGCTGTCGTCCATGTGATGCTTGCTCCGGCACTTGCCGTATTGGAAAAGGAACACAATCTGGGTAAAGGGATAGCCACTCTATTTGAGTCGCTGGCGGAGCACCACCTCATCCAACCCACCATCATCTATGAGTTTCCCACCGCCGTCTCGCCGCTCTCCAAGCAAGACCCCAAAAATCCCGACTGGGTGGAGCGGTTCGAGGTCTACGCGGGCGGCTTCGAGATCGGCAATGCCTTCAGCGAGCTGAACGATCCGCAAGAGCAGCATAAGCGCTTCGCCCAGCAGCTTGAGGAGCGGGCCCGCGGCGACGAAGAGGCGCACCAGATGGATGAGGACTACGTGCGCGCCCTGGCCTACGGCATGCCGCCCACCGGCGGTGAGGGAATTGGGATCGATCGCCTGGTGATGCTTTTGACCGGCTCAAGGTCCATTCGGGATGTCATCCTGTTTCCGCTCATGCGGAAAGAACAGGGATCACGGATCGGGGATCAGGGGTCAGAGGCCAATTCTTAAGTGTGGTGCATCGTTGATTTCAAGGGTTATATTTCGGTGCAGACAATCGGTTCTTACGCCCCCTGCGGGGGCTGGCGTTCGCTCTGTGAATCTCTCCTCCCCAGGCTCACGCCTGGGGCTACCACCTTTCGCCCGCTGCGCGGGCTTTTTCTGGTCCTGGAGTTCTGGTCCTGGAGTTCTGAAACCTGATCCCTAATACAGGAGCATCGGACTGCGTTGAACATTCTCTTTATCGGCGATATCTTCGGCAGCGCGGGGCGGCGCATCGTCCGCGAGCACATTGGCCACGTGCGCGAGGCGCACCAGGTTGACCTGACCATCGTGAACGTGGAGAATGCCGCGGGCGGCTTCGGCGTGACGCCGCAGATTGCCGAGGACATCTTCGAACTGGGCGCCGACGTGCTCACCACCGGCAATCACGTGTGGGACAAGAGGGATCTGATCGACTACATGAACTCCGTCCCACCCGAGAGCGCGGCGCGTCCGCGGCGGGTGCTGCGGCCGGCGAACTTTCCGCCGGGGTCGCCGGGGTACGGCGTCTTTGCAGGGACCACGGCGGGCGGCGTGGACTATGCGGTGATCCAACTGCAGGGCCGGGTCTTCATGACGCCCATCGACGATCCCTTTCGCGGCGCCGATGCTCTGCTGGCGCAGGTCAAGGCCAAGGTGATCATGGTGGACTTTCATGGTGAGGCCACCAGCGAAAAGGTGGCCATGGGCTGGTATCTCGATGGCCGCGTGACTGCGGTTCTGGGCACGCACACCCACGTTCCCACCGCCGACGAGCGCATCCTGCCCGGCGGGACCGCCTACCAGACCGACGTGGGCATGAGCGGCCCTTACGACAGCATCATCGGCGTGGAAAAGGACCTGGTGCTGCACAAGTTCCTGACAGCAATGCCGGGCAAGTTCGAGGCCGCCAAAGGCAATCCCAAGATGTGCGCCGCGCTGGTCACCTGCGACCCGGCGACGGGGCGCGCCACCGCCATTCAGCGCATCGCGCTGGGCGAGTGAAAAGCCGCAAGCAGGTTAGCTAGTTAACAAGTCAGTGCGAAGAAGAAGAGCAGCCCAATGACTCGGGCTGCCCCATGATCTCAGGAGAGGAATGCCGGGCAGGGATCCTCAACTTGATCCGGCCCGGCACTTCGGCGCTAGCGACGCACGGGACGCCTTGGAGCCGCGCGGCGCGCCGGCGCCTTGGGCGGTTGCTTCTGGATGAATCCACCGCTCATGACGATTTGCGCGTTTGCCAAGCGCGTGGCCGTGGCCGCAATCGGCTTGTAGGAGCTGTAGGTGGCGTCCAGTTCCTCGTCGGGCAGGGTCTTCATCTCGAAGCCCACCGGGGGAGCTTCCTTGCAGGAGACCGGCGTCTTCATATTCACGATAAAGTCCGCCGACTTGTTGTCTTGGGCATCCTGAGTGACCGCCATGTTGATGACCGAAACTGCAGGGACGATAACGATCCTCCGGATATGCAGCGTGCTGGTCAGTAGATCTCCCATGGCGCTGGTGTCGGCTTGGACTCCGTTGGACAGGATGTACTGCTGGGCATCCGCGATCTTGAGATCCGAAGGCGGAGGAGGCACCGCACTGCAATCCTGCGGAGTGGTCAGGTGGACGACAAAGGACTGCGGCTTAACCGAGCGGGTGGTCGTTACCTCGACGTTCAACACATCGGCCGGATCGGAGATGACGATACCAGGAACGGGCGTGAGCTGGCCTTCCAGCACGGACCACAGCTTCTGTTGGTCGGCCGCGGAGCCATTGGCGAGGATGAACTCCTTGTCTCCCAAGTTGAGCTTGGTGAGGTCCGGAGTCTCATTGACCACCTTGTCCGCAATCTGAGCCGGCGTAGCGGCGGGCTTGATCGTAAAGTCGGCGGGAGGGAAGACGGTTGCCGCCGCAGTGGTTTTGACTGTGTCGAGCCCATCCAGGGCGCCATGATAAAGCTTATACCAATACTCCAGCTTGGGTTCGATCTGGGCTTTAAACGCAGGGGGCGCGAAGTTCCAAGCGCGGGCGTAGAACCAGATCGCGAGCACCTCATTCTTAGTCGCGGGCTTGGCGTAGGCCTCCGCCAGTTGCAGGGTGTCGATCAATCCTTGCCCGCTCTTGGTCGCATCGGGCGGGTAGAGCATGAGTGCCTTGCGGTACTCCGAGATGGCCGCGCCGAAGTCCTTCTTGGAGGCCGCATTGTCGAGCGCGATGGCTGAGTCGAAGACGGGATAGAGCGCGCCGGTCATCCTCGTCCAGCCCGCGTCCGCCATACCGGCCGGCTTAGGAACGGAAAGGCCCTTCTGGGCCATGGCCGCGGCTTCGTCGCAGACCTGTGGGGTCTTGCTGAATCCGGTGGTGGGATCGAGGCTCTGATTGCACTGGCTCACCCGGATAAGGACGGA
This sequence comes from Acidobacteriota bacterium, assembly GCA_021801945.1. Next base: position 10,575 of record JAKABE010000042.1, on the reverse strand, counting down.
GATATAAATGGCCTTCATGTTGGTGGGATCCGCCTGGAGCAGGCGGCTGGCCGCGCCGAGAACCTTGTCAGGCTCATTCAGGGCCTGATATGTATCGATCAACTGGTCGAGGACGGTCGTCTCGGCCACGCTTTTGGGGTAAGTCTTGAGAAAGCTCTCGAGAGCCGAAGCTTTGGCGGTCGGATTACTTTGTGTGACTGCGGTTTGATAGGCATTGAACTCGGCTGGATTCTGGATGGAAATCGAGCCCTGGTTCGATCCTTGTGCTCGTAGCGCGGGGGCGAATGCAAGGCCAACGCTTACCAATGCCATCGCAGTTGCAAAGACTAGCTTCTTCATCCTGTGCTCCTGGGAATTACCAAATTGAAGATCAATCATCTAACGCTCGCTCGTGGGAGGCGCCACCCGCAGAGGGAACGGGAGAACCGAGGCGACGGATATTACGATACCACGGCTCCCAATGCAATGTTGAGATGGATTATAGAAAGCCCCGCCCTCCCTGACAAGCCGATCAGCATGAGAAAGATGCAAAGTCAGGATAGCCGCCGTCAGGCGCGTACCGCATTCGCGATCATTGAATGGCAGGGCAGTTACCGGAAAACGAAGGTGCCCGGGCAGGAGCGCGTTGCTGGCCAGGGCTGCCTTTCCGTCCCCGTTCCATCTTTGCTTTTGGGGAGTCTGCCGCCAGAGAGCGGCGCAGGTCTGCGCCGGGCACGCGCTCCGCTATTGAAGCAGCCGCACTAACTCCGCCTGCTCGGCCAGGAAGGCGTCGTGGCCATGGGCGCTGATCATCTCCCGGTATTCGGCCTGGGCGCCAGCGGCGCGGATGGTTTCAGCGAACCGGTGGACATCTTCGGCGGGGAAGAGCCAATCCGTGCTGATGCCGATGAAGATGAGCCGGGCGCGAATGCGTCCAAAGACTTCCGCGGCCGACGAGTAGCCGCGCAAGGGATCCCAAGTATCCATGGTGCGCAGAATGGAGAGATAGGAGTTGGCGTCGAAGCGGTCGATGAATCGCTCTCCTTGATGGTCCAGATAGCCGGCGACATCAAAGCGCCCGCCGGTTAGACCGCCATCTTGTCCGTTCGTCGCCCATGGATCTTCGCCGTTGCGGTTGGGATTGCGGCCGAAACGCTCGTCGAACAGGGGCGCGGATTTGTAGCTGATCATGGCGATCTGACGGGCCAGAGCCAGGCCGCGGCGGGGCGGCTTCTGCGGCAGGTAGCGGCCGCCATGCCATTGCGGATCGTGCTGGATGGCCTGCCGTTGCAGATGATTCAGGGCCAGGCCCATCGCGGAGAGCGGCGTGACGCCGACCACCAGCGCACGCTCCACGCGTTCGGGAAACTGGATGGACCACTCCAGGGCCTGCATAGCGCCAATCGAGCCGCCCAGCACCAGGCGTAGGTGGCGGACGCCCAGCGAATCGAGCAGGCGCGCCTGAGCCCGCACATTGTCGCGGATAGAAACCAGCGGAAAATCGGGTCCATAGGGCTGACCCGTCTCGGGATTGACCGAACTGGGACCTGTGGAGCCGTAACAGGAGCCCAGCATGTTGATGCAGATGACGAAGTCGTGATCGAGCGAAAGCACTGCACCGGGCGCAAAGACCTCAGGCCACCAGGAACCCACCAGCGCCGAACCGGAAAGGGCGTGGCAGACGAGAACTGCATTATCCCGCGCCGCATTCAGCCGACCGTAGACGGCATAATGCAGCGTGGGACAGATGAGGGTGCGTCCGCACTCCAGCAAGAGGTGCTCGTCGAGCACGAAATCGCCTTCGTAGGTAGGCTCGACGGTTTTGCTCTTCGCGGAGGAGGAAACGCCCGTCGCGGCCTTATTCTTTGGTCCGGGCGGCGAAGCGCCGCTTAATGTGAACGAATCGGTCATGAGATTCATTTTGCCGCAACAGCCTTGGCCGCGCCGCTGAAGGCAACTCCGTTGGCCGCCGCAATCGCCTGATCGAGATCGGCCAGGATGTCGCGGATGTCTTCGATGCCGACCGAGAGACGGACCAACTCGGGCGTTACGCCGGTAGTAGCCTGTTCCTCGACGGAAAGCTGCTGATGCGTGGTTGAGGCGGGATGGATGACCAGCGACTTGGCGTCGCCGATGTTGGCCAGCATCGAGAACAGCTTGAGCTCATTCATAAGCTTTTTGCCGGCGTTGTAGCCGCCCTTGATCCCGAAGGTGACCAGCGCGCCCTGGCCATCAGGCATGTACTTACCGGCCCGAGCGGAATAGCGGCTGGATTTCAGGCCGGGATAATTGACCCATTCGATGCCGGGATGCTGCTCCAGATGCTCTGCCACAGCCAGCGCATTCCGCGAGTGACGTTCCATGCGCAGGTGCAGCGTCTCCACGCCCTGCAGCAGCAGGAAGGCGTTGAAGGGCGAGAGCGCGGCGCCGGTGTCGCGCAAGCCCTGTACGCGCGCCTTGAGGATGAACGCCAGCGGTCCGAAGGCATCAGTATAGGAGAGGCCGTGATAAGAGGGATCAGGCTCAACGAAGTCCTTGAAGCGGCCCGAGCCGGCCCAGTCGAACTTGCCCGCGTCCACAATCACGCCCCCAATCGAGGATCCGTGGCCGCCCAGAAACTTGGTGGCTGAGTTCAGCACGATGTCCGCACCCCATTCGATGGGCCGCACCAGAGCCGCCGAAGCCGACGTGTTGTCGATGATCAGGGGCAGCTTGTGTTCGTGGGCGATAGCGGCCAGCTTTTCGATGTCGGCGATGTCGAGCTTGGGGTTGCCCAGAGTCTCAGTGTAGAGGGCGCGGGTCTTCGAGTTGATGGCCGCACGAATGCCATCAAAGTCGTCGGCGTCCACAAAGCGCACCAGAATACCCAGCCGGGGGAGCGTGTAATGGAAGAGATTGTACGTGCCTCCGTAGAGCGAGGTCGTCGAGAGGATCTCGTCGCCGGCCGCGGCCAGCGTGGTAATGGTAAGCGTCTCAGCAGCCTGCCCGGAAGCCGTGGCCAGCGCCGCTACTCCGCCTTCAAGAGCTGCCACGCGCTTCTCCAGGACGTCCGTGGTGGGGTTCATGATGCGCGTGTAGATATTGCCGAATTCTTTCAGCGCAAATAGGCGCGCTGCGTGGTCTGCGTCCTGGAAGAGATAGGAGGTGGTCTGATAGATGGGCACGGCGCGCGCGCCGGTGGTCGGGTCGGGCGTCTGACCGGCGTGCACGGCGCGCGTGGCCAAGTGCTGCTGATTCGGTTCGGACATGATCGGCTCCTTTAATAAGTTCTATGTGTTCTCGCGTTGGGGAAATGACGCCGGGCCGGCTGCAGGCCGCGCAGAACAGGAAAACGGCCCGCATCCTCATCGAGGACCCGGGCCGCCTGACTTCAAGATCGGTTGCGTGGAACGCATGCGCCGCTCAAGAGCCGCACGGAACGGGTCCGCCTGGCATACACATGGCCATGACCTCAATTCCGGAATTCGTTGAGCTCAGCATAGAAGGCAGTATCAAGGGCGTGCCGCATTTATGTCAAATAATTCCTGGGACACCACGAGTTTCAGAGAGTATCTTTAAGGCTGGCCAGCGTTTAACTATTTCCCGGAGTTGAAAATTCAACCTTTTTACTGGCCAAAATCGCTGGAACGCAAATTCCTAAGTTTCTGCCGTACTCGCTGGAAATAGGGCTAACTCATTCTGTCTGGAGAAAACCACCATGATGAAACGACTGCTCATGCTCGCGTTGCCGCTGCCACTGATCGCGGTTACGGCTGCGCCGGCCCAACAATTCGGACTTCAACGACAATTCAATCCGGAAGAGCCGCTGGCGCAGCGCATCGGACATACCGACCCGGCGAAGTATCACCACTTTGTAGGTGTGCACAACGGCGCCGGTTCCATGAACTTCGAGATGGTCTTGGGCAACAATGCGCTGAGCACCAATCTGAACTTTCTCCATCGCGGCGTGCTCCTGCCCCACAGCGGTATTGGTGAGCACTTCCACGACTATTGCGAAGAGATGTTCGTCATCCTCGACGGCGAAGCCGAGTTTACGATCAATGGACGCACGTCGTTGCTCAAGGGACCGGCGGGCGCACCGGACCGCATCGGCAGCGCTCACGGCATCTACAACCCCACCGACAAGCCCGTGCAATGGCTCAATTTCAACGTCAGCGAGATGAAGGGAGTCTATGACACCTTCAATCTCAACGACCCGTTGACGCACCAGCATCTCGACCCCATTCCCCAGTTCATCCACATGCATCTGGACCGCGCGCAGCTTCGGCCCGTCGCCCACATGTATGGGGGGGCGGGAACCGTTCTCTATCGCCGCGTTCTTGGCCCCAACGCCTTCTTTACCACCTGGTCCTATGTCGATCACCTGTTGCTGCCGCCGGGAACCTCAGTGGGCGAGAACCGGCAGGGGGATATGAGCCAGATCTATTACGTGCTGGGCGGCAACGGTACGGTTACCGTTGGCTCGCAGACCGCGGGTATCCACACCGGAGACGCAATCCCTATCCATCTGGGAGAGAACAAATCTTTCGTTAACACCGGCAGCAAGCCGCTGGAGTTCCTGGTCTTCGGTATCGCGCGCGATATGGCGGCGAAGCGCAAGCTGATGGAGCAGCACCGCTATCCCGCGCATTTCCACTTCCCGCATCCCCCGGCAGCCTCCGGTTCCCACACATAGGCGGCAGGCTGGACGAGGCCGCGCGCCGGCACCCAGCAGGGAAGCTGGCGAACCACGGCGGCGCGGCCAGGAGTTGGCAGAGGGCCGGAGGGGACGGAAAGATCGTGACTCCGGCTGCGTCCGCCAACGTCGTTTTGCGCAGTTGAATGCAGTCGAGGGGGCGCCTCGCACACGCAGAACTATTTTCCGATGCAGAAGGTAAGATTACGTCCGCAGATCGACAAAACACCAGTATTTATGCGGGTTTGTGCGAATCGTTCGAAGCTGTTTTGTCTTGCTGGAGACTAACTGGAGACTTGAGATCGACAAGACTGGCCATGCAATTGGAAGAGAGCGAGTGATCGCAGCGATGCTGTGATCACTCGTGAGATGCCTGCCTACGACCGTCATCATTCGCTCTCCCGCCCTGCTGCTGTTCCCCTTTGTCCAAATGCAGTGAGCAAGGCTGACATTGCGCCGGCAAGCCGTTCCTGGGTCACCGACTCGGGCAAGGGAATAGTCAGCGACGGCCTGTGAGTCCAGGCGTCCTGCGTGAACAGCGCGGAGAGAGCCTGATCCAGTTGATTCGGAGAGGTCCCGGCCTTTCCGTTGGTCGCGTTCCCTGCGAACGACTCGATCAGCTTCAATCCCGCCTCGATGAACGACGCCGCTGCAAGCGCAATGCCATCCGGCCGATGTCCGGTTGCGGGAGGAGCGCCCGCAGGTTCCGCCATGGCGCCGGCCGAGCCGGGTTGTGGTGCTTGAACCCCGGATTGCCCCGACGCGAGCGCAACCGCGCCTGCGGGGACATGGTCAATGATCGGTTTTGGCCGATCCGGCTGCTCGGCGAAGATCTCCTTCACGGTTTGCAGAATCGTCTTTTTGCCGAGTTTTTCGAAACTTACCTCTCCGGTGGGCGAATCGAACACCCCTGCGAACAACGATTTCTTCAGGCGCAATGTCTCCCACACGCGCTCTTCGATGCTTTTCTCCGTGAGCATGTGAATCACATGCACTGAGCGAGACTGGCCCAGCCGATGTACACGTCCGATGCGCTGCTCCAAACGTGCCGGGTTCCACGGCGGCTCGAAGTTCACGACCACCGAAGCGGCTTGCAGATTGAGCCCAACGCCGCCGGCATCTGTCGAAAGAAATACCTTGCACTTCGGGTCGGTACGGAACTTCTCCATCAAGGCGCCGCGCTGCCGCGAAGGAACACCGCCGTGGAGCGACACGAATCCGATTCCCAGATTGCGCAATTCCTCGCCCGCCAGACGGGTCATCCGCTCAAATTCGCTGAACACGACTGCCTTGCGACCACCCTCCAGCACGAGGTCGGTCATGATCTCGCGAAACTCCTTCAGTTTGGGAGAGTGATGGGTCTGCCTGTCGAATAGAAACGTTGAGTTGCACAACATGCGCATGTTCTGAATGCAGCACAGAATCCGCTTTTGGTCGATCTCGGAAAGCCAACCCTGCCGCTCCAACTTGCGAATGAGTTGGGCAAGCAGATCGCTCTGTTCGTAGTACGGTTCCGCCTGCTGGGTAGTCAGCGGCACGCGGAAGATCTTGTCTGTCCGCTCAGGCAGTTCCTTCAGCACCTCTTGCCGCGTGCGGCGCAGCAGGATCGGGGCAAGCTGCTCGTGGATGCGGTCCAGGCCACGGTAGCCGGTCAGGCGGCCCTTTTCGTCAACCACCCGATGCTCTTCCACGAAACGAAATGCCGGGCCCAGCCTGCGGCCGTCGACAAACTCGACGACCGAAAAGAGCTCTTCCAGCTTGTTTTCAAGCGGCGTTCCCGTTAGAACAAAAGCATAGCGGCTCTTCAATTGCTTGATGGTGCGCGCCGTCGCGGTCGTCCAGTTGCGGATGCGCTGCGCCTCGTCTAGAACGATCAGATCCGGCTGCAAGTCCTGCATATACCGGATATCCTTGAGCACCAGCTCATAACTCGCGAGGTTGAAGAACGCGGGGACAGCATACAGTGCTTTGCGGCGCGGAAGCAGACCGTCGATCACCTGGGCCGACCGCTTCGTGAACTTCTCAATCTCCGTTTTCCACTGATATTTGACCGACGCAGGCGCGATCACCAGGACTCTCTCGATCCCCCTGCGCCGGTGCAAAAGCTCGGTAGCAGCCAGAGTCTGCACAGTTTTTCCAAGCCCCATATCGTCGGCGAGCGCCACCCTTCCGCGGCAGGCCGCGAAGATGGCGCCCCGCGCCTGGTACGGAAGAAGCTTTGTTTTCAGAAGGCCGGCGGTTGGGTCCAGGCCGCGCTTGAGACGCGCCAGCAATTTGCTTTCAGAATCCAGACCCTCGGCCAGCTCGTTTTCGCGATCGATGTAGTCCAGGGCATCGCTATAAACCACTGCGTCGCCATCGGCCTTGCGCAATGCGTTCAGCACCTCTCCGAACCGGACGTAATGCTCACGACGCAGCAACCCATTCGAGTCGAAATGTCCGGTTGCCAGCTTGCGCAGCGCGGCCGACGGCGACGCAGGCATGCGCAGACGCACTTCGATCGTGTCGCCGTATTGCAGCGAAATGGAGGCGCGTGTGCGTTTGTACTTCGCCGAGTCCAGGGCTCGGTGATGACGCTTCCGCAGTTGAAGCAGAATCGCCTCGACATGCTTGCAGGTCCCCAGCGTGTTGATGGCGAAGTCCGGGCAGGAGCAATAATTCTCAAAGAGACCTGGACCGCGAAGAGCCACCCTGTATGTCTTCCCGCTGGGCGACTTCACCGTGTAATCTCCGTATGGACCACTGGGCGGACGTTTCAAGATTTTGAGCGGGGCGGCCGCAGCTCTTTCCCGTCGTTCGGCAATCTGCTGTTCAATAAGCATGGAGAATTCCCTTCTGACGAGCGTAAAACATTGCCAGCCGCAGTAGCACGGTGGAAAAACGCGCCAGGACGGAACGCTCGAGTGCGGAATAAACAAGCAGGCGCTCTACTCGTTCCGATCGGACTTGCGCCATGCGGCCAGAACCAGATCGACCTGCTCAGCCACTGCCTGCCTGGCTTCGGCACGCTCCATTCCATGGGCGAGCAGTCGGTTGTAAGATGTGTGCCCGTGACGAATGGCAGCTATCACCGCCGCCGTAAGCGCGCGATCATCGAGATTTCGGCCAGCCTCAGTTCGGCCGACTCGACCACTCCCTCTCGTTGCCGTGTGTTCGGCAATGGAGGACAGCTCCTCTGAAGAACAACCGGGAAAGAGGGCGCCAATCTTTCTCGTCATCTTGAGAACGAGATCCCGATCTTGCTCCCGTCTCCGAGCAGCATCGCGATGGCGCGCGGCAGCACGTTCCGCTGCATCTTCCACACACTCGAACTCGGCCTTTTCCAGCGCCGCACTGTCGACCAGAATGCCCTGCCTTTCGTATCGCTTGCGCGCCCGGCTAAAGCGAACCACGACTGCGGTCCGCGCACTATACTTGGTTGTGCGCCGCGTCAGCGCCACATTGCCCGCCGCAAGAAATTCCAGATCGCCAAGTCCCGCGCACGCCGTGCAGAGAGGGTTTTCAGCTTCCTGAAAGAGAAGCGACCCCTGTTTCATCTCCGCACCGCATTCCGAACATTGGGCTGTACCCAGAATCTCGTAAACCACCGGTTCTGGGGCCCGGTTCAGTTTCTCCTGAAGCGCCTGCTGCTTACGGTCCGTGAGCAGCGGCGACACATAGTGCGTGTGATAGTTTTTCTCGATCTCTGGGTCTCCGCTCTTGCTGAACTGCAGCAGCACAGTTCCGCCTCGGGCTTTGCGCACGTATGCAGTTTCGCTGGGCTTGATTCCCTTCTCCAGTGCCCAACGGCGGAAGATCGCCATGGATGACGAGATTTTGCTGGGATTCCCCTGGATAACTCGCTCAAGGAAATCGACTCGCCCTTTCCTCCAGGGGTCGACATTAGAGGCATGCAAGAGCCCCATGCCGCAAAGGACATCAATTGCACTCACATATTGTTGTTTGGACAATGCGGTTTCAGCCGCCCGGATTACACGACTTTCCAGCTTCCGTTGGTTAATCGATTGCGGCATCAGATTTCATCTCCGATGGCATCTTAATTGAGAACTCGGCCGGCATCGAATGGCTCTTGAGCGGGAAAGGGCTACGAATGGAAGCTTACAGGAGTAGAGGATGTGCTGCCGGATCGACGCCGTAGCCGATTGCACTATACCCCTTCAATCGGCGCTCGAACATCCTTGCCAGCATGGGGACACCATCATCCACGTAATCGTAGACTTGAACGACGCGCTTGTTGTCGTGGAGACGATGCAGGCGGCCAACATACTGCTGCAAGGTCCCCTTCCAGGAAATTGGCATGGCCAGAAACAGCGTATCCAGGCGCGCATCGTCAAATCCCTCGCCGATATAGCTTCCTGTGGCCAGAATCAGCCGCGATTCATCGTCTCGTACAGCCGCCATGGCTGCGGCGGTCTCGCGGCGCTGCTTCGTGCCCATGCCGCCCTTCAAAACAAAGACGTGCTTGGCGATCCCACGGAGCTGGTTCGCGAAATACTGCAAATGCTCCGTTCTGCCGGTCAGAAGAAGGGGCGAACGGCCGGACGCAATGGCATGTGTGATGTCGGCGGCGATCATTTCATTGCGCGAAGCATCATGCGTCAACGCGGCATAAACGTCCTGAATCGTCACCTCAGCGATTTCGGCAGGCATTTGAAAACCAGTCTGACGCGGAATGACCTTATGCTCGAAGGGGTTCGTCTCAGTCATTGTTTTGGGGCTCATGCTGAATCGAACTGGGCCACATTGCATATAAATGATGGGATGGTGTCCATCCTTCCTCGTCGGCGTCGCGGTTAGACCGACGACATATTTGGCTTTCACTTCTCGCATCACCTGCTCGAAAGTGAAAGCGGAGATGTGGTGGCATTCGTCAATGATGACCTGACCGTATTCGGCAACGAAGTCCTTTACCGGTTCCTTTTGGTAGAGACTCTGAATGACGGCGACATCGATACATCCTGTCCGGTGCATTTTACCGCCGCCTATGTGTCCAATCGAAGGAGGAGGCATATTCAGGAACATGGCTAACCGTTCCTGCCACTGGTCGAGCAACTGCTGCCTATGGACCAGAATCAGTGTGTTGACCCTGCGCTTAGCGATGAGCCAGGCTGCCACGGCAGTTTTTCCGAAGGCAGTCGGTGCTGAGAGGATACCCTCGTCGTGTTCGACGATCTGGCAAGCGGCCTCCTCCTGGACCGGCCGAAGCTGACCATTGAAATTCACTTCGATCGGCACGCCGCGGAACCGCTCATCCTGAACTACAGGCCGAATGTGGTGCGTCTGCAAAAGGGTCATGACGTCTGTCAGACAACCCCGAGGAACGGTAACGTGCCTGGGAAGATCCTGACCACATGCGATCACGCGCGGTTTTGCGTAGGTCGGAAGCCGCATCGCCTGCGTCTTGTAGAACTCTGGATTCTGAAATGCTGCCAACCTGAGGAACTGGTTCAGCATGGCGGGCGGCAGGCCTTGCTTCTCCACATAAAGAAGATTTGCGCGGACGATTGCAACTGTTGCCGGCAACGGCCCTTCAATCGGCCGTTCTATGCGCCGTCGCGATGGTGGCAGGATCCAGGGATCTTGCCCATCTTCGTCGTCGGCAACGCTGATGCGGACCCCGATCAGATCTCCCTTGCGTTGGGCTTCGACAATAATTCCCTCCGCAGCCTCTGCTGATATCCGCTGAACAGTGGAAAGAAGCTCCCACTGGTCAGGGTGCGGGCGAAGCTCGGCATCGATAAAGACACTGTTGCCACACTTGCGCGGCGCAAATTGCAGCGGCAGAGCGATCAGGTTTCCGAATCCACCTTTGGGCATCGTGTCCTGGTTCGGAAACAGGCGATCATAGGAGTCGAGACCGAGTTGATGCCGGCGCTCCATGGTTCGCGTGAGAATAGCGCAGCCAAGTTTGCGCGCCGTGC